>JANYBX010000294.1 GCA_025360615.1 Opitutia bacterium | reverse complement strand
GGTGGCGTAGATTTCCACGAAGGGGAATTTCGCCGCGAGGAGTTCGCCGACGACTTTCTCGCCCTCGACGACGAAGAGGCCGAGGGCTTCGCGGTGCTTTTTCTCGCGAAGCGAGCGGAGGCGCTGGAGATCGGCTTTGGTCGACATCGCGGGATGAGCATGGCCGTGGGCGGGCACGAGGCTCAAGCGCGGGTTTGCGCGGGGGGAAGAAGATGGCTCACGCTGCGGGAAATGAAGCGCGGCGGCGAACCAACGGCGGGCGGAGCAAAGTGGACGATGATCGGGCTGGGGTTGCTCGCGCTCGCGACGCTGGCGGCCTATGCGGGGAGTTTTATGGGGCCGTTTGTTTTCGATGACATCGCGGCGGTGCGCGAAAATCCGAGCATTCGCGCGTGGTGGGATTTGGGGAAAGTGTTCTCCCCACCCGACGGGCTGTCGGTGAGCGGGCGGCCGGTGGCGAATTTCTCGCTGGCGATCAGCCACGCGCTGAGCGGCGAGCGGCCGTGGGGTTACCATGCGGTTAACTTCGCGGTGCATCTCGCGGCGGGTGCGTTGCTCTGCGGGCTGGTGCGGCGGACGCTGCGGCGGCCGGGGCTGGGGAAATTTGGACGGGATGCGGATGGAATCGCGCTGGCGGTGGCGGGCGTATGGCTGCTGCATCCGCTGCAGACGGCGACCGTGACGTATGTGATGCAGCGCACGGAAGGGCTGATGGCGCTGGGTTATCTGGCGACGCTTTATTTTTTTGCGCGCGGCGTGGACTCGGCGAATCCGCGCGGCTGGTGGGCGGGCGCCGTGTCGGCGTGCGCGCTGGGGATGGGGTGCAAGGAGGTGATGGTATCGGCGCCGCTGATGGTGTGGCTCTATGATCGGACGTTTGTCGCGGGGAGTTTTGGCGCGGCGTGGCGGACACGAAAATTTTTCTATACAGCGTTGGCGGCGACATGGCTCGTACTGGCGCTGGGCGTGCTCGGCACCGGCAATCGCACGGGCTCGGCGGGTTGGGACGCGGGCGTGAGCGCAGGGGAATATGCGCTGGCGCAGGGCGGGGCGATTTTGCACTACCTGCGGCTGGCGCTGTGGCCGGTGCCGCTGGTGTTTGATTACGGGACGGAGTTGACGGCGGATGGGCCAGCGCTGGTGGCGGTGGGCGCGCTGGTCGCGGCGTCGGTGGTGGCGGTGCGGCGGTCGCCCGCGGTGGGATTTTGCGGTGTTTTGTTTTTCGCGGTGCTCGCGCCGAGTTCGAGTTTCGTGCCGGTGGCGACGCAGACGATGGCGGAGCACCGGATGTATTTACCGCTGGCGGCGGTCGTGGGGCTGGCGGTCGTGGGCGCGTATGCGTGGCTGGGCCGAAAAAGTTTGTGGATGTGGCTGGCGGTGGCGGTCGTGTGTGGAGTGGGGACGTGGACGCGTAACCAAGACTACCGCACTGAGCGCGCGATCTGGGCCGACACGGTGGCGAAGCGGCCGGCGAACGCGCGGGCGCATTTTAACCTTGGGGTGGCGTTGAGCGCGAGTGGTGACGCGGCGGAGGCGGAGCAGGAATGGCGCGAGACGGTGCGGTTGGAGCCGGCGCATTCGGCGGCGCACGCGAAGCTGGCGGAGACGCTGGCTCAGAGGGGCCGCGCGGGCGAGGCGCTGGAGCATTTCGAAGCGGCGGAGCGCGGCGGGCGATTGGGCGGCGCGCAACTGAACAACTGGGGCAGCGCGTTGCTGGCGGCGGGGCGGGCGGGGGAGGCGCTGGAGAAATTTGCGGCGGCGAGAAAGGCGATGCCGGAGTCGGCGGAGGTGAGGTTTAATCTCGGGAACGCATTCGTGGCGCTGGGCCGGAGAGACGAGGCGCAGGAGAATTTTCGCGCGGCGGTGCGGCTGCGGCCGGACTACGCGGAGGCGCACTACAATCTCGGCGGGGCGCTGGCGGAGGCGGGGCGGTATGCGGAGGCGCTGGTGGAATTTGAGAACGCGCTGCGGCTCGCGCCGACGGATGCGGCGGCGCAGCATAATGTAGCGGCGCTGCGGGCGTATTTGGGGAAAGCGGGAAAATAAAAAGCGGCGCCGAGTGAGGCGCCGCCTTTGCGTGTGAAACGTTTTGGCTGACTCAGTTCCGGTCGAGGAATGGAATCTTCAACTGGTCGAGGTTGGCGGTGAACGAGAGAACGTAATTCGCGCCGAAGTCGCGCTGGCTGATGAGACGGCCGGTTTGGTAGGTTTTCAGCGAAGGATCCTTCAGGACATTGGAGCCGGTGAGTTCCAGCGCGTAAGAGCGGCTGAAGCGGTAGCGCATCGTGAAATCCCAGCGTTGGTGCCGGGCTTCAAATTGCGGGCGCAAATCTGTCGCCGAGGTGGTGGCAACGCGAAGGCCCGACGGGTAGATCACGGTGCGAGCTTGCACGTAGAAGGTGCGGCGTGGGGTAGAGTAGCTGACACCGTAGTTAGCGTTCCAATCGTAGAAGCCGTTTGCGATGGTGGGCTTCACGATGACGCCGGCCCGGTTGGGCGCCTCGCCTTTGTAATTTTTCGTGTAGTTGCCGAAGACTTCCCAGCCCTGGACCATTTCGGGCAGCATTTTCAAGTAGGGTTTGAGGGGCTGGCGGGCGCTGAGCTCGAGGCCTTCAAAGAGGCCTTTGCCTCCGTTGTCCTGCGTGTTGAGCACGTAGCCCGCGTAGAGGCCGTCGAAGCCATTGTCGGCGCCGGGCTCGATAACACTTACGGCGTTGATGAGATAATTTTTAATATTCTTCCGGAACCAGCCGGCGGTGATTGTGCCCGCCGACGCTGTGAAATACTCCAGTTGGATATCGAGATTCTGCGAGTAAGTGGGCTTCAGCGCGGTGTTGTTCACGCTGACACTGGGGATAGTGGCGGTGTCGTTGACGGTGGTATTGGGCAGAATGGTTTGAATGCCGGGGCGGGACATAGACCGGGTGGAGGCGGCGCGCAGCACGAGGTTCGGCGTGAAGCGGTAGGTCAACTGTGCGTTGGGGAAATAGTCGACGTAGTCACTCGTGGCCCGCTGGGTTCGGGAATACACGGCTTGGAAGAATTGTTTCGAGTTGGCGGGGAGGCCGACGCCGAGGGAGTTGATGCGGACGGCCCCGCGGGCAAAGTTCTCCGTCTGTTCGGCGCGGATGCCGGCGAGGAGGGTGAGACGGGGGCCGATTTTGACCGTGGTCGCGGCGTAGGCGGCGGTGATGTCCTGCGTGATGTTTTGCGAATTGACGGCTTGGCGCTGGACGTTGGTGGGCTGGATATCCTGAAATGCGTTGGGATATTGCCGCATATAGGCGGCAACCTTATAAGGGTCGATGAGTGGGGGAGTCTGGATGCCGAAGAGAAATTTATCGCCGTAGGTAGTGTCGGCGAACTGGCCGGCGTTGATGACTTCGTCGCCGTTGCCGGCGATGCCATCCGGGCCGACGAAGGTGAGCACGATTTGGCCGGCGAGCTTGCGACGCTGGACGCGGTAGAGGCTGGCCCCAGTGCGAAACTCGACGGGGAAGCGCCATTCGCCGAAGTTGGCGCGGAGATCGGTCTTCAGATTGATCGTGCGGTCGTTTTGAAACCGCGGGGAGGTTTGGAGCGAGAAGCTGGATTGGTCGTAGTTGTTGAGGTTGTAGAGATCGGGGCCGGCGAGCTGAGTGAGGGCCGTCGGCGCGGGGAGGTTCGGTGCGCCTTGGATGCGGTAGGTTACGCCTTTGCTCGCGATCAGATTCCACTGGGCGGATTGGATCATCTCGGGGAGGTCGGCGACCTTGGAGTCGGACTTGC
>JANYBX010000241.1 GCA_025360615.1 Opitutia bacterium | reverse complement strand
CGATCGCCCCTAAAATCTCAGCCGGGTGTTTTCGTGGGCGCAGCGGGGACAGGGGCTGAGTTCGGTGCCGACCGGAGCGGTGTAGAGCTGGTCGCAGCGGATGCAGTGGAACGTCGTCTTGCGGCGCTCGCGTTCGAAGCGGCGGTGGTCGCGGCGATCATAGTAAAGCCACAGCACGAGAAATCCCACGGCGAGAAGCACGCAGTAAAGGACGGCGCCGGTGGTGAGATCGAACATGCGGGCGGTGGGCAGCGGATGAGGGAGGGTCAGGCTCTGTCATCGCAGGGAGCGCAAGCGCGCCGAAGCGATCCAGCTGGATGGCTTCCGGCGCCCCGCCAAGCGGAACTTCTCGCCATGACAGACTGTGAGCTGCGAAGGAAGTGGCGCGTCGCGTCGCTCCTCGCAATCGACAAGTTGGAAAAGAAAAGCGCGCCGACAGTGAAGTCGGCGCGCTTGAGAGTGAGAGGAGCGACGGGCGGTCCTCGATGCCTTCGGTTCGGAACGCCGGCCGGAGACCGGCGCTACTTTAAGCCTGCGGCTCGGCTTCGGCGGCGGGAGCTGCTTCTGCGGCGGGGGCTTCGGCGGATGCGGTTTCCTCGGGGGGTGCCTCGGTCTTCGCGGTCTTCTTGGCTTTAACCTTCTTGGCCTTGGACTTTTTGGCGTAGCCAACGTCGTCGGCTTTGACGAATTCGATCAGGGCCATCTCGGCGGAGTCACCGAGGCGGGCACCGAGCTTATAGATGCGAGTGTAGCCGCCGGTGCGGTTGATGAACTCCTTGTATTTTTCGTTGAAGAGGAGGGTGACGGCATCCTCATTGCGCACATCGGCCATCGCGAGACGGCGGAGGTGGATGGCATCCTTCTTCTCGGTCTTCGCCGCGGCCTGCTTGGCCTTGGTGATGACGCGTTCGACGAAAGGACGGAGCGCCTTGGCCTTGGCGAGCGTGGTCTTGATGCGGCCGTGCGTGATGAGCGACGCAGCCATATTTGACATCATCGACTTGCGATGTTCGCGGGTGACGCCGAGGGAGGCGTGGTGATTTTGGTGACGCATTGGATTTGTTTTTTAGCGGTTCCCGATCGGCAATCCGGTCGCAGCGTGGCGCGGCAGCGGACGGCGCGAGAACCAAATTAGTAGTGAGTAGCGGGTAGTGGGTAGCGAGTAGAAGGGCTCGGAGCGCAAGCGTCATGCTCGCTACCCACGACCCGCTACTTGCTACTTCAAGCTCAGCCTTCCTTCTTCGTTTCGAGGAGGCGTTCGTCGAACTTCATGCCAAGCGAGAGACCGAGGGCCTCGAGCTTGTCCTTGATTTCGTTGAGGGACTTTTTGCCGAAGTTGCGATACTTGAGCATCTCCTGCTCGGTCTTCATCGCGAGTTCGCCAACGGTGGTGATGTTTGCGTTGTTCAAGCAGTTCGCCGCGCGGACAGAGAGCTCGATTTCGTTGACCGACATGTTGAGGAGCTTGCGGAGCTTGTTCTGCTCTTCGCTGACCTCGGACTGCTGGTTCTCGAACTCGAATTGCTCCTCGGAAACGCGGTCGAACACATCGAGGTGATGCTTGAGGATGGAGGCGGCTTGCTTGAGGGAATCGTCAGGCGTGATGCGGCCGTCGGTCCAGATTTCAAGGATGAGCTTGTCGTAATCGGTGATCTGGCCGACGCGCGTGGCTTCGACCGAATATTTCACGAGGCGAACAGGTGAGAAAAGGGAGTCGATCGGGATGACGCCGATGGCCTGCTCTTCCTTCTTGTTCGCTTCGCCGGGGTAGTAGCCGCGGCCGGTCTTGATCTCGATCTCGGCTTCGAAGGAGCGCTTCGAGTCGAGGGTGCAGATGACCTGCTCGGGATTGACAATGGTGATGTTGGCGTCGGCTTGGATGTCGCCGGCGGTCACGGGGCCGGCCTTGGTGGCCTTGATCGTGAGGCTGATCGGCTCGCGCTTGGTCGAGACGATGAGGATTTTCTTCAGGTTGAGGACGATGTCGGTGACATCCTCGACGATGTTGTCGATGGACTGGAACTCGTGGTTCACGCCGTCGATCTTGATCGAAGAAATGGCGGCGCCTTCAATGGAGCTGAGGAGGACGCGGCGGAGGGAGTTACCGACGGTGTGGCCATAGCCGGCCTCGAAGGGCTCGGCGATGAACTTGGCGTAGGTCGGCGTGGAGCCTTCCTCGACTTTGGTGAGCTTGCTGGGGAGTTCGAACTTTCCGAGGCGTTTGGGCATGGTATTGAACTCTGACGGGTTATGAGAAAAAGGGAGAGAGGGACAAAAGGAGGACGACTTAGAAACGCGAGTAGAACTCGACGATGAGCTGCTCGTTGATGTTTTGATCCATCTCGTCGCGCTTGGGCAGACGGACGACGACGGCCTTGAAGGCTTCGGCGTTGAGCGTGAGCCAACCGGGGACGTTACGGATGCGGTTCTCCTCGAGGTTGCGCGTGGCAAACTGGCGGGAAGCGGGGGCGTTTTTCACCTCGATCTCGTCGCCGGCTTTTACGCTGTAGCTGGAGATGTCGAGCTTGCGGCCATTGACGCGGATGTGGCCGTGATTGACGAACTGGCGGGCGGCGGCGCGGCTCTTCGCGAGGCCGAGGAGGTAAACGACGCTGTCGAGGCGGGTCTCGAGGAGCTGCATGAAGCGCTCGCCGGTGACGCCGCGCTCTTTCTTCGCGATCTCAAAGGTGCGACGAAACTGGCGCTCAAGGAGGCCGTAGACGTAGCGGAGCTTTTGCTTCTCGCCGAGGCCGACCGAGTATTCGGAGACCTT
>JANYBX010000209.1 GCA_025360615.1 Opitutia bacterium | reverse complement strand
CTTATTTGGGTTTCTCTTTCGGTGACGAGTGGGGTCGCGCACGCTGCCGAGGCGCTTACGCTCGATGCCGCGGTGCAGCGTGCTTTGGCTAACAATCGTGAACTCGCGGCCGCTGCACTCGGCGCCGAAGCCGCTCGCGGTCGCGTTCAGCAGGCGGGATTGCGGGCCAATCCTTCGTTCGACGCTGGAGCGCAAGACGATCTGCTCACGGGAAACCGGGGCGCGCGGAAGTTCGACCTCGGCTTTAGCCAGGCAATCCCGCTCGGCGGTCGGCTGCGCGAAGCCCAAGCGGTCGCGCGCGTCGGCATCGGGACTGCATCCGCTGATCTGGATAACCGCCGCCGCATCATCGCGGGGGAGGTCACGAGAGTCTTCATCGATGTGCTCGCTTTGGATCGGCACATCGCGCTCCGCAATCAGATCATCGAAGCCAACGGACGACTCCTGGAACTTTCCCGGTCGCGCGCGCGAGTGGGTGAGGTTTCGACCGTCGATGTGAACGCCGCCGCGCTTGAGCTGGCGAAGTTGGAGCAGGAACGCGCCGGCTTCATCGCCGACCGATTGAACCGGCTGCAAAATCTAAAACCCCTGCTCGGCGCTGCGCCCGACGAGGCAATCGAACCCGCGGGTGACTTGGACTCCATTGTAACGCGTCTCGTCGAAAATTCCGATGGTGTTCCTGCTACGTGGAATCGCGCGGACTTGCGTGGCGCCACCTTGGCCATCGAGCGGTTGGACGCCGAGCAACGTCTTGCACACGCCGAAGTGAAGGGTGATGTGATCGTCGGCGGCACTTACAGCTTTGATCGCGGCCGGGACGGCAACGCCGACAATCTGGTCGGAGCGCGGGTTTCGATTCCCCTTCCGATTCGCAACAAAAACCAAGGTCGTTTGCGTGAACTGCGCGCCGAGCGGACCCGCGCCCAGCGCGACGTCGAAGCGCTTCAGCTTACGATTGAGTCCGAGGTGGCCGCCGCCCGGCAACGCAGCGCGCAGCTCCAGAAGATTCTCGAAAACTATGGAACCGCCGTTGTCCCATTGGGCGAGAAAGCCGAACGCGATCTGGCGGCGGCGTATCAACAAGGCCAAGCGCCGCTTTTTCAGGTGATTCAGAGTCAGCAGCAGCGTCTCGCCCTAGCGACCGGTGCGCTGGAAATCCGCGCTGCCTATGCGCAGGCGCTGGCCGATCTGCAAACGACGACCGGCCGCAATCCCCGCCTCGCCAACCCTCCGGCGCTTGGCGACCAACCATGAGCGGCGACCAAATTGTTCCGCGCCTTACGGCACGCCCCTTATCCACTTTATGAAACGCCCGCTCCTTTTTCTCGCTGCGTTGACCGCGCTATCGTTGCCCGACGCGCGCGTCTTTGCTCACGCCGGCCATGACAAAACGCCCGGCGATGACGCCACCGGGCCGCTGACCGGTCCTGTCACGCTCACGCCGGAAGCGGAAAAAAATCTTGGGCTCAAAGTTGAGGTTGCCGATCTTCGCACCATTGAAAAAACGCTGGCGGTCCTTGGCCGAGTGGAAATCGATCCGGCCCGAGTCGCAGTCATTGCCAGTCGCATTTCGGGACGAATCACGAAGCTGGCTGTGAAGGAAGGCGACAACGTCAAAGCCGGCGACTTCCTGCTCACCGTCGAGAGCCGCCAAATCGGCGATCCGCCGCCGAGCGTGGATTTCAAAGCACCCATCGCAGGCACCATCTTTGAGCAGCCCGTTTTCACCGGCGACAGCGTGGAACCGAATGCGCGGCTCCTCACGCTCGCCGATCTCAGCGAAGTTTATGTTGTCGGCCGAATCTACGAGGGCCAGGTGGCGCAGGTCAAAAAAGGCCAGAGCGTGCGTATCCGTGCCGAGGCTTATCCAGAGGATGCATTCACCGGCACCGTGGAAGGCTACACCCCTCGACTCGATCCGGAAACGCGCACGTTGGGTGTGCGGGTCCGCATGGCCAACCCCGACGGCAAGCTCGTGCCCAACATGCGCGCCACGCTCAATATCGTAACCGCCCAAGCCGACTCCGTCATCGCTGTGCCTCTTTCCGCCGTGCTCGGTGAAGCCGGCAATTTTTTCGTCTTTGTGCAGGACGACAAAGATCCGCACACCTTTCTGCGCACTCCGGTGGTGCTCGGGCAGCGCGACGATCGCTTCGTCGAAATCGTGGAAGGTGTTCTGCCCGCTTCCAACGTCGTCACAGTGGGGAACTATCAACTCCAATATGTGCCGCCCGCGCCGAAAAAAGAGGTGCCCGCGGCTGCCGCCAGTGCCAAGGCGCCGGCAGCGGGCAGCGCCGCGAAGCCTGCAAGCGACGGTCACACCCACTGAGCGATACGACGGTCATGCTTAATCACCTCATCGCTTTTTCACTGCGCAATCGGCTCTTCGTGCTGGTGGCGAGCGTCCTTCTGCTGGCTTACGGCGGCTACGTCATCCTGAAGCTGCCGGTGGACGTCTTCCCCGATTTGAACCGGCCCACGGTCACCATCATGACGGAGGCCGCAGGCCTGGCGCCGGAGGAAGTCGAAACGCTCGTGAATCTCCCGATGGAGACTTCGCTGAACGGCGCGCCCGGTGTGAAGCGCGTTCGGTCCAATGCCGGAATCGGGCTTTCCATTCTCTTCGTCGAGTTCGACTGGGGCATGGACATCTACCGCGCGCGGCAGCTCGTGCAGGAGCGCCTGCAACTCGCGACGGAAAAACTCCCGCGCGGTGTCACACCGACGATGGGGCCGATCAGCTCAATCATGGGCGAGATCATGCTCATTGGCATGAAGAGCGAAACCGGCGCGACCGCTCCCATGGACGTTCGCTCGCTCGCTGATTGGACGGTGCGCCAACGCCTCCTCACCATCCCCGGCGTCTCGCAAGTGATCCCGATTGGTGGCGGCGTGAAGCAATACCAAGTCCTGCCCATCCCGGAAAAACTCGCCGCTTTCGGGGTGAGCCTCGACGAAATCGCCACTGCGACCACGAAAGCGCAGAACAACTCTTCCGGCGGATTTCTGGAAAACGCGAACAAGGAGTCCCTCGTGCGCAATATTGGTCGCACGACTTCGCTCGATGACATCGCCAACTCGGTGGTGGCGATCCGCCAAGGTATTCCGGTCCGCCTCCGCGATGTGGCGGACGTGAAGTTCGGCAAGCAAGTCATGCGCGGCGATGCGGGCGTCAATGGCCAGGCTGCCGTCATCCTCTCCGTGCAGAAACAACCGGGCGTCGATACCGTTACCCTCACGCGCAAGGTGGAGGCTGCGCTCGAGGAGCTCGGCAAAACCCTGCCCGCCGATGTGAAGATTTTCGAATTGTTCAAGCAGGCCAACTTCATCGAAGCGGCCATCAAGAACGTGGAAGAGGCCATCCGTGATGGCGCCATCATGGTGGTCATCGTTCTCTTCCTCTTCCTCCTGAATTTTCGCACCACCGCGATCACGCTGACGGCGATTCCACTCTCGTTCGTCGTTACCGGGCTGTATTTCAAATTTGCCGGCATCAGTATCAACACGATGACGCTCGGCGGTCTCGCCGTCGCCATCGGCATGGTGGTGGACGATGCGATTGTGGATGTGGAGAACGTCTACCGACGACTGCGCGAAAACCGCCATGCGGCGAAACCACGGCCTTACCTGCGCGTCATCGCCGACGCTTCCTCCGAGGTGAGAAACTCCATCCTCTACGCGACGCTCGTTATCATCCTCGTTTTTATCCCGCTGTTCGCGCTTGGAGGCATCGAAGGCCGGCTGTTCGCACCTATCGGAGTGGCGACCATCGTCGCCATGATCGCCTCGTTCATCGTCTCGCTCACGGTCATCCCGGCGCTCTCATCGTATCTGCTGCCGAAAATGAAAAGCATGGGCGACGAGAAGGACGGCTGGTTGGTGCGCGGGCTAAAGGGTTTTGATTCACGCTTCGTCCTCCGTCCGTCCATGCGGCATCCCTGGGTCGTCATCATTCTCGCGGTCTTCCTCGTGGCCGGTTCGTTCGCGCTCTATCCGCGCATGGGGAAACTTTTTTTGCCTGATTTCAACGAAGGCACTTCGACGATTTCCATTCTTTCCGCGCCGGGCACGTCGCTCGCCGAATCGAACCGCATCGGCACCATCGCGGAAAAATTATTGCTCAGCGTCCCCGAGGTCATCTCCACCGGCCGACGCACCGGTCGCGCCGAACTCGATGAACATGCCGAGGGCGTTCACTCGACGGAGATCGACGTGGATTTCAAAAAATCCGCCCGCAGCCGCCGTATCATTCTGGACGATATTCGCCAGAAGCTCGGGCAAATCCCGGGCATCGTGATGAACGTGGGGCAGCCGATTTCCCATCGGCTTGACCATCTCCTTTCCGGTGTGCGAGCGCAGATCGCGGTTAAAATTTTCGGGTCGGACTTGGATCAACTGCGCCTCTACGCCGCCGAAACGGAAGCGGCCATGAAAGGCATTCCGGGACTCGTCGATTTGCAGACTGAAAAACAAGTGCTCATCGACCAGTTAAAAATTCAGGTGAACCGCGAGAAAGCCGCCACCTACGGACTCGGTGCGGGGGAACTCAACGACCAGCTGGAAATCGCGCTCAACGGTCGGAGTGTCGCGCAGGTGCTCGAAGGTCAGCGCACCTACGACCTCGTCGTGCGCCTGAACGAAGCGGCGCGCGCGAATCCAACAGTGATCCGAGATATTTTGATCGATACTCCGGTCGGCGGGAAGGTGCCGCTCTCGCTCATCGCCGATGTGCGCGAGAGCAAGGGGCCGAACATCATCAACCGGGAAGATGTGCAGCGCCGCATCGTCGTATCGGCGAATGTCTCGGGCCGCGATCTCAGCTCGGTCGTTGCCGAGATTCAAAAAACCCTCGGCGAGAGAGTCCATCTGAGCGGCACCTACTTCATTAGCTACGAGGGCCAGTTTCAGAGTCAGCAAGAGGCGACGAAAATCATTTCCATTCTCGCCCTCTTCACCTTCGCGATGGTGTTCCTGCTCCTCTATTCGCATTTCCGCTCCGGCATGATTGTCGCGCAGATTTTGCTGAACATTCCGTTGGCGTTCATCGGCGCGCTGGTCCTCACGTATTTCATGGTTGGGCAGGTGTCGATCGCGACGCTCGTCGGTCTCATCACGCTGGCGGGCATCGCCTCGCGCAATACGATCATGATGATCTCGCACTACATTCATCTGATGGAGCACGAGGGCGAGAAGTTCGACGAGCACATGATCGTGCGCGGCTCCCTCGAACGGCTCGTGCCCGTGACGATGACAGCGCTCACCGCTGGTCTGGCTCTGATTCCGCTCGTCCTGGCTGCCGACCAACCCGGCAAGGAAATCCTCTATCCGGTCGCGGTGGTTATCCTCGGAGGACTCATCAGTTCCACGTTCCTCGATATGTCGGTTACGCCGGCAATTTTCTATAAATTCGGGCGCAAGGCATCTGAGAAATATCTCTCGCGCGCCAAAGTCGATCCGCTCGACGCCGTCTAATTTTTCCTCCGAACCCATGAAAACACAAAAACACAAAAGTCATCTCGCGCTGGCGCTCGTCGCCGGTGCTTCGCTCCTCCTCGCCAGCCCGTTCGTTCGCGCCGAAGACAAAAAAGACCACGAGCATGCAGAATCCTCAATGGCCATGCCCGCGACCGCCGCGGCGGCGTTGGACAAGGCTCACGATCTCCACATGGAAATCGCCGCGCTGGTCAAAGCTAAGAACCTGAAACCGGTTCACGAGTCGGCCGAAAAAATGACCGAGACGCTCAACATGCTGCCCGGTCTCTCGAAGGATTTGCCCGCCGACAAACTGAAGCGCGTCGAAGGTGCGGTCAAAAATCTCGCCAAGGCACTGGACGCGTTGCACGACGCGGCCGACGAAGGCAATCAAGCCGGCACGGAGAAGCAGCTCAGCGCCGTGGACTCGCTGCTAAAAGTGGTCACCGCCCAGTATCCCGCAGGCTCTGCGGCCGGCCACGATCACAAGTAATTCCATCGCCGGTCGGAATTCAAACTTCCGACCGGCTTCGCATTTCGTTCACCGCTCTCCATGATCATTCCTCTCCGTCGAACCTTCGCGTCTTCGTTCATTGCCGGCGCAGTTGTCTTCGCCGCGCCCACCACAGCTTTGCCGGCGCAGAATGAAGCGATGCCGCTCCGTGCAACCGTCGAGATGCAGCCCGCTCCTGCGTCCGCCGCTTGGGGCGTCATCAACGGCCTGCGGCAGGAACTCGCTTCTCTGATCACCGCGAAGAATCTGAGGCCCGTGCACGAGACCGCCGAGCAGCTCGGAGCCGCGCTCATCAAACTGCGTGAGGCATCCAAGGATCTCCCCGCCGACAAGTTGAAGCGTGTGCAAGGAGCCGTGGCCAACTTGGCCAAAGCACTCGACGGCGCTCACGATGCTGCTGACGAGGGCAATCAGGCCGGGACGGAAAAGCAGCTCAAGGCTGTCGACGGATTGCTCAAGGTGCTCGCCGCGCAGTATCCCTCTGAGGTTGCCACGGCCAAGCCCGTGCCAGCGGGTCTCGAAGATCATAGTGCTCACATGCACGCCGCGGCGCATGGAGAGCCGACCGTGGAAGTCACATTGCTGCCGTCGAAAGCTCCGCAAGCCGGGACGAGTGTGCCCGTCGTGGTCAAGCTTGCGACTAAGGACGGCAAACCGGTCACCTCCGCCGATCTCGAATTGGCCCACACGAAACTCGTCCATCTGCTGATCGTGGATGCCGGCCTCACGAGTTATACTCACGAGCATCCGATTGAAACAGCGCCAGGCGAATGGTCGTTTACCTTTAACCCGAAAGCGGGCGGCACCTACACCGTGTTTGCCGACCTGTTACCCAAGTCCACCGGGATGCAGGAATACGCCAAGACCACGGTGCGCGTTGACGGGCCGGGTCGTCCGCTCGACACCAACCTCAATCTGACCGCCACGGTGGATGGTTATCGTTTCGATCTGAAGATTCCTGCCGATGAACCGCTCACCGCCGGAGACGCGTCAGTCGTTTCCGTGCATGTCACCAAACCTGACGGCACGCCGGCTTCCAATCTAGAACCCATCATGGCGGCCTTTGCGCACGGCGTGGGTTTCACGGCTGATTTAACCAGCGTGCTCCATGTCC
The DNA here is from genome assembly GCA_025360615.1 of Opitutia bacterium. Taxonomy (GTDB): domain Bacteria; phylum Verrucomicrobiota; class Verrucomicrobiia; order Opitutales; family Opitutaceae; genus Tous-C4FEB. The sequence continues at coordinate 1,132 of JANYBX010000209.1, read as the reverse complement.
ACCCGATGGGTAAGGAACCGGAAATGGAATCAGAGCGCGGCGGGCCTGACCTGAGCTTTCATCTTCAGCCGGCGATGGCGGGGTTCTTCAAGTTCTATGTGCAGGTGCAAATCGACGGGCAAAGCAGATTCGCGGGTTTCGGCTTGAACGCAGCTCCCGCCAAGCCCGACAGCACGGCCCATCATCACGACGGGACACCCATAACCTACGCCTGCCCGATGCACCCCGAAATCACCTCGGACAAGGTCGGGGATAAATGTCCGAAATGTGGGATGTCTCTCACGGCAAAGAAAACCTGATGGCCCGCTTACCTATCCACGAACGGATACGTCCTCTCTCTCGATCAAAAACAAACGATTTATCACCATGAAAATAATCCGCACCCTCCTCGCGCTCGGTTTCTTCGCCGGGCTCATTTCTGCCGTCCACGCGCACGACAAAGCCGCCCCGCTGAACGACGAGCAGAAGACATTTCTTTCCCAATACGAATCCGTCCGCGCCGCCCTCGCGGCCGACAATCTCGCTGCCGCCAAGAAAGCAGCCTCGGCCATTGTGACCGAATCGAAAACGCCCCCGAATGAACCACTCACACCCGAGCAGATCGAGCGGCAGGCTGCCTTCGTTGCGACGGTAAAACAAATTTCGACCGCCGACTCGCTCGACATTGCGCGCGCGGGATTCAAGCAGCTCAGCAAGCGCGCGATCCACTACGCCGACGGCAAGGAGGGTTACTACGTTGCTCACTGCCCAATGGTGGCGAAGGACGAGGGCAACTGGGTGCAAACCTCGAAGCGAATCAGCAATCCGTATTTCGGCAAAGGCATGCTGACCTGCGGCAGCATCAAATAACGAATTTCCGTATGGTTGTAGGCTTATAGCCATGCGGAGTCGGGTAGGTTTGTAACGTGTCCGGCCACCTGGCAACGGGTGGCCGGATTTTTTGCGGCGTGCTCCATTAATCGACGATAATTCCGCGCTCGCCGATAGGCGCTTATACCAATCACCCCTAGCTAATACACTTTAAGCTGGATCGCCAAAGTTTACCTGATCGGAGAGCCAGGAGTGGATGAGAGAGGCGACGGCGGTGGGGGTGGACCAGGGTCGGGCGGCCGCGGCGAGGTGATCTTCCAAA
>JANYBX010000158.1 GCA_025360615.1 Opitutia bacterium | reverse complement strand
ACGGTGATCTCGCCGGTCTTCGTTTTGAAGAGCGTGCCCTTCGCGCCGAGGATGTCGCCGAGGTCGAGGGTCTTGAACGCCGCGTAGGCGACGTCGCCGACGACATCCTTCTTCACGTAGAGCTGGATCTGCCCTTGCAGGTCGAGAATCTTCACGAACTGGCTCTTGCCCATGTCGCGAATCGTCACGAGGCGGCCCGCAATGGCGACCGAGACGACGTTGTCCTGTCCGTCCACGTGAAGCTTCATCGCGTCACCCGAGAAATGTGTCTGCGCGACGCTCGCGCGAAACGGGTCGAAGCCCGCGGCGCGCATCTCGGCGAGCTTTTGCCGCCGCACCGCGTGCTGGTCATGGGAGATGTCGTGATGAAGGTCGCTCATGGAACCGCGCACCGTGGCGCGCGGCCATTCGCGGGGCAAACGGAATTTCGTCCGGGCCGGGCGGACCCCGTTTCAACAAAAGACATTGGGCAAAATTTGGTTTCAACCGTTCGGGGAGCTGTTACTCCTTTTCACGCATGAGCGAAGAATCGTCGAAACTGCGTTTGCAGCCGCGACTCACCCTGGAGACTCCCCCGCCTCCCGAGCCGGTCGCCGCCGACTCCCCGACCGACCTTTCCGGACTGGATTTCCCCGCGTTGCCCTTGCCGCTCGAGGCGCCAGCGTTTCCCGATCCCGAACCACCGCCCATCGAAACGACCGAGGTGGTTGAGGAGGCGCCGCCTCTTGCGGAGGAGACGCCCACTTTGGGGGAGCCGCCGCCGAAACTCAGGATGGCTCTCAGACCGCGGAGCGTGGAGCCCACCGCCGCACTCGCGCCGCTTCCGGCCGCGATCTCACCTTCCGCCGTGGCCGGGCCTGCGCACTCATCGCCCGCCACTCCCGAAATGGTGGCGGCGGGCCGTCAGGTCCAACGCGCGGCACTGGGCATCGGAGTGGCCGGCGCGCTGATGTTCGCGGTCGCTGGCTACGTCGCCTACCAAAACCTCGGCGGCGATGCCAATGCCCACACGGAGGCCACCCCGGCGGAGCCTCGCAAACCGTGGAGTTTCCGCCGGCAACGGACCGACACCGAGCAAACCCTTCCCGGTCACAGGGGAAAATCCGCCAAGGCCGAGCCGGCCGAAGACACGCCGGATGCCGCCCCCACGGAGACCGAACAAATTTCCCAGCCCGCACCGACCGGACCGAGCGCCGCATTTCAAGCCTGGGTGAGCAACCTCAAGATCAACGGCGTGCGCCCCGGCGCCAATCCGCGCATCCTCGTCGCGCGCAAACTCTACGCCGCGGGAGAACTCATCAACCCGGAGCTCGGCATCACGTTCGAGAGCTACGATTCCGCCCGGCACACGGTGCGCTTCAGGGACCGGGCCGGTTTTTTCCTCGAGCGCGAAGACCGCTAACCCCGCCTCAGCTCCGCCGGCCAAACGCGAGCAGGATGCGGATCACATACCAGAGCAGCAGCGCCATCGAGGCGAACAACTCCAGCGCGGCCGACACGTATTCGTCCGGCTTGTGCTCTTTCAGGATCGACGAGGTCTCGTAGAGAATCGCTCCGCCAGCGACGATGATCATCCCCGCCGAAAACCACAGGCCGAGGTCAAAGCCAAACGCCAGCGAACACCCGATCAAGCCAAGCGAGACGAAGCCCGCCACAGTCAGCGACGATCTCAGGAATGAAAAATCCTGCCGCGTGATGAACACCGTCGCCGTCAAGCCCGCGAACAGCGCCGCGCTCAGCACGACCGCGTTGACGATTAGCATCGGTCCCGCGATCCCCATGGCCACGATGATGAGCGGCGCAAACACCACCGCCTCCGCCAGCACGTAGAGCGCGAGGCCCACGTATTGCATCGAGAGCGACAAGCCGCCGTTGACGAGCACGCGGGCCATCCACGCGACGCCCATGAACAAACCCAGCACCGCCGCCCAGCCAAAGGGAATCGTCAGCACCAGCCCGGTGAACGCGTAGGTGAGCGGCAGTTTCAGCAGCACGCATTCAAAAACGAAAAACGCCAGCCACGCGCCCGCGACATGCGTGTAAGTGCGCCGGATGAAAAGCACGCGCTGATCCGCGCCGGAGTCGGCGACGACAAACTGATTTTCGGGCTGGGTAAAGTCAGTCATGGAGGACCGGGGTGGCAGCGGGGGTTCGCGGTCCGAGGCAGACGGCTATCGCCCGCGGGCGCGAGCCGATATTCCGAGGTCGCGCGGTGTTTCCGGCCGCGTCGGGAGCGCAAACTGGAACGACCAAAAACGCGGGGTAAAGCACCGCTCGACCTCGAAAAACCCCTCATGCCGCGAGCGCGTGGCAAGTCCGCGCCAGCAGCCGGTCGGTGATCGCCGGCATCCGTTGCAGCGCGAAGATCGTGCGCGGCTCCCACAGCATCGCCCGCAGCGGCTCGAGCAAACGCCGCGGCACGTCGGGCTGCGCGATATTGTGGAGAATGGCGAGGGTCTGGCGCGAGGCGGCCAAGCCGAGCCATTCGAGCAAGCCGAAGACACCGTTGCGCTCGTGGATCACGTTAATCTCGCCCCAACACGGCGCGGATGTGCCGCGCAGCCCCTCGTGAGCGGCGACAAACGAAGTCAGCGCGGGCGTCTCCGCGAGCGGCGCCAGCAACGCCGGGCACCGCGCGACCACTTGCAGCGCCGCCAGCTTGGAAAACGTAAACTGGGCGAGAAATTCGCGCACGTTCGCCGGCACAAATTCGAGATAAGGTTTCCAATCGAGGGGACCGCAGAACATCGCGGCCGAGGCGAGCACGTCGTCGGACGGGGCGATTTCGATCCAGTCTTCGCCGTAGAGGCGTTCGAAGCGGACCTCGGGCCACGGGGTCACGCGATAGGCCACACCGGAGTGGGACCAGGTCAGGGCGACGGGAACGGGGCATTTCAGGGTGCGGCGGGGGGATGAATAGGAGGAGTTCATGCGCGCAATTTACCACGGGGGGTGGGACATTGGCTGGCCCACCCTAAAAAAATCCGCAGAAATCTTTCATGGCCAAAAATGCCCAGCGAACGACCCGCCCGCCCCTCGAACGCATGATGCAGATTCACGACGAGCTGCGCCGCGGCGCGCTCGTCAACTGCACGACGCTGGTGAAGGCGCTGGGGATCTCCCGCAAAACGGTGATGCGCGACATCGCCCATGCGCGACCGGCTCGAACTGCCGATCGAGTTCGACGCGCAGATCCAGGCCTACCGCTACACGCAGCCGGTGAACTCGTTTCCCACCGTCAACGTCACGGAGGGCGAGCTGCTCGCCCTGCTCGTCGCACAGCGCGCCTTGGAGCAGTATCGCGGCACGCCTTTCCACCGGCAACTCGCGGTCGCCTTCGAGAAACTGGCGGGCGGGCTCAAGGATCGGATTTCGTTTTCGCCGGCGGACGAGCTGCGCGCGGTGTCGTTCAAAAACATCGGCCTCGGCAAAACCGACCTCGCCGTCTTCAACGCCCTCAGCGGCGCCGTGCTGCGGCAAAACGTGGTGGCGTTCGCCTACCGCAAGCCCGGCGACGCGAAGAAATCCCCCCGCCGCGTGCGCCCCTATCATTTGGCGAATCGCGAAAACCTCTGGTATCTGATCGGCTTCGATCTCGAGCGAAACGCGCTTCGCACCTTCGCGTTGCCCCGCATCGCCGACGTGCTCCTCGCGAGAGACACGTTTATCCGGCCGGCGGATTTCTCGCCGGAGAAATTTTTCGCCAACGCGCTCGGGGTGCTCGGCGGCACGGGCGACTGGCGCGTGGTGATCCGCTTCACCGCCGCTGTCGCCGGGCGCGTGAGCGAACGCGAATGGCACGAGTCGCAAGAGATGATCGAGCTGCCCCGCGGCGGCCTGGAGCTGCGGCTCCGGCTCGGCGCGCTCAACGAAATCGAGCAATGGGTGCTCGGCTGGGGCGCCGCTGCCGAGGTCGTGTCGCCGGCGGAGCTGCGCGCGAACATCCGCAAGACGGCGGCGATGTTAGCGAAGACTTATCGAGCGTAGCGGCGAAGTTGCGCCATGGCCCGAAATGCATCCAATCGCGAACATGCCTGCGACTTCCACCACCTCGATTCGCCCGACGGCGAGCCGCACGCTCGACTGGGGCCGCACGCGCTACGAGGAGGCGTGGCGCGAGCAGGATGGACTCGTCGCCCAGCGCCTCGCCGACGAGATCGGCGACACCCTCGTATTCACCGAGCACGAACCCGTTTTCACCGTCGGCCTGCGCGCTGGGGCCGAACAACACCTCGTCTGGGATGCCGCCCGCCTCTCACGCGAAGGCGTCGAAGTGGTTAAAACCAATCGCGGCGGCGACATCACTTACCACGGCCCGGGACAAATCGTCGGTTATCCCATCGTCTCGCTCACGACGCACAAGGATCTGCACACGTATCTGCGCTTCCTCGAGCAAGTCCTCATCAACGCCGTCGGCTCGCTCGGCCTCGCCGCCACGCGCCGCCCCGGCCTCACCGGCATCTGGCTCGGCCCGCGCAAAGTCGCCGCGCTCGGCGTCGCCGTGAAACGCTGGGTTACCTACCACGGCTTCGCGCTCAACGTGAACGCCCACCTCCCCCACTTCGCCGGCATCGTGCCCTGCGGCATCGACTCCGCCGAAGGCACCGTCACGTCGCTCGAAGCCGAACTCGGCCGCGCGCTCGACCTCGCCGAGGTGAAAACCGTGCTCGCCCGCGAGTTTTGGACGCTGCTCCCGGAATTTTTAACTCCACCTCCGCCCGCATCAGCTCCGCTCACTTCCGAAAATAATCCGTGTTGATCCGCGCCATCCGCGGTTAATCCTGTCGCTCCCTCCTCCATGGACACCTCGCGCAAACCTTCCTGGCTCCGGGCCAAACTGCCCAGCGGCCCCGGCTACCAAGCCGTCCGCTCGCTCGTGGACGAGCACAAGCTCCACACCGTCTGCCAAAGCGCGCAGTGTCCCAACCTCGGCGAATGCTGGTCGCGCGGCACCGCCACGCTGATGATCCTTGGCAACATCTGCACGCGCTCGTGCAATTTCTGCGCGATCCAAACTGGCCGTCCCACGGAACTCGATCTCGGTGAACCCGCGCGCGTCGCCGATGCCGTCGCCAAGATGGGTCTGCGCCACTGCGTCATCACCAGCGTCGCCCGCGACGAACTCGCCGATGGCGGCGCTGCCGTCTGGGCTGCAACCATTCGCGCCATCCGCCACCGCAATCCCCAAACCGCCATCGAGGTGCTCACGCCCGACTGGAAAGGCAAGATGCACGACCTCGACACCGTGCTCGACGCCAAGCCCGATATTTTCAACCACAACCTCGAAACCGTCGAACGCCTGCAAAAACCCGTGCGCGTGCAGGCCCGGTATGATCGTTCGCGCAGCGTGCTTCAGCACGCGAAATCGCGCGGCTTCACGACGAAGACTGGCATCATGCTCGGCCTCGGCGAACAGCCCTCCGAGATCGAGCAAACGCTCCGCGACATCGCGACCGACAAGACCGACATCCTCACCATCGGCCAGTATCTGCAGCCCACGCCGCAGCACCTGAAGGTCGAGCGCTGGGCCCACCCGGACGAGTTCGCGCACTGGAAACAATTTGGACTCGGGCTCGGCATCGGCGTCGTCGAAAGCGGCGCGATGGTGCGCTCAAGTTACCACGCCGACGAGCAGTCGCAGAAATACACCGGAGTCGAACACCTCAATCTCGCGAATTCACTCGCGGGCGTGTGACGGGTTCAGAGGTCGTGGTTGGCTACGGGAGTCCCATTTTTGGAGGCCCCTGAGCAC
>JANYBX010000103.1 GCA_025360615.1 Opitutia bacterium | reverse complement strand
TGCGCGCACGTCGAGCGCCGCCGGCATCCAACCCTGTTCGGCGAATCGCGCCGTGATCGGCGCCCGCTGCTCCCACGCCTGCAACTGTCCCGTGATCTCTTCGCCCACGCTCGTGAGCGTCAACTGCCACGGGGCATCGTCGACCGGGCCGGCCTTGAGGTGAAGCTCGTCATTTTTTGCAAACGTCACCTGCACCTCGGCCTCCCGCGTGCCAGAGCGCAACGAATGCACCGTGAGTGAGCGCTGCTGCCATTGTCCCGAACCGATTCGCAATTCCCCGCCCGGCCAGACGACGACGCCCGCACCGATTTCCGCCTGGGGAACCCAGCGATCAAGCGCCGCCGCCACCTTGAAAAGCACCGACCGAAGAGGCATCGCCCCGCGCTTTCCGGAGGCGCGCGCCGGGCTCTCACCCGGCTTTACCTCCACTCGCCAAGCGCTCGCGATGATCGCCGCCGGCCGGCCGGTCCAGTGATGCCACGCCCAGAGCAGCGGCGTTTCGGTCTCCGCCCGGTCCACGCGAACTTGCACGTTCCCCTGCGTCACGATGACATCGCGCAACGCGAAGCGCGAATAACCCACGCGTTCGTAGCGCGCAAAATCCGCGCCCCACCGATGACCCACGCGCCGCAGCACCGGGCTTAGCCACCACGGCAAAACCGCGAGCGCGATCAACGCACCCGCCCCGCACAAACTCAAAATAATGACCACACGACGCATGAATCCGGTCCTCGCACGGCCTCGGCCCCAGCGCATCGGTCGTTATGCCGACGTGACCAAGCCGCTGCGCCTCAGCAGTGCATTGAGGTCCGGTTCTCGACCCATGAACGACCGATACAGTTCCGCGGCGTCCGCCGAATTCCCCCGGCTAAGAATCTTTTCCACAAACTCCGCGCCCACGGCGGCGTTGAAAATCCCCTCCTCCTTGAAACGCGTGAACGCATCCGCATCGAGCACCTCCGCCCACTTGTAGGAATAGTAACCCGCCGCATAGCCGACCGGATCGGAGAAGACATGCGTGAAACGCTTCACGACCGTCGGCGCGGGCGGCACCGTCGGCACGAGACATTCGGCCACCGCCGCGCGCGCGCGCGTCTCGACGTCCGCCGCGCCGGTGAACTCCGCCGTCCGCATGTGCAGCAGCAAATCCATTTTTGCGAGCGCGAGCTGCCGCATCGTCACGCAGCCGGAACGGAATTTTTTCGCCGCCGACAACTTGGCGAAAATTTCCTGCGGGATCGTCGCCCCCGTCTCGTGATGCCGCGCGAACAGATCCAGGCTCTCGCGTTCCCAGCACCAGTTTTCCATGATCTGCGAGGGCAGCTCGACGAAATCCCACGCCACGTTCACGCCGTTGAGCGACTTGATTTCCACCTCGCCCAGCAGGTGATGCAGCAGATGGCCGAACTCGTGAAAAATCGTCTCCACCTCGCGATGCGTGAGCAGCGCGGGCTTTCCCTCGGCCGGCGGCGTCATGTTCCCGCAGATCAAGCCGAGATGCGGCGCGCGCGAACCGTCCGCGCGCGGGCCGCCGGTGATAAGATAGTTCATCCACGCGCCGCCGCGCTTCGATTCGCGCGGATGCCAATCCGCGTAAAACGAACCGAGCTGCCGGCCGGCGTTGTCGAACAGATCGTAGAATTTCACCTCAGGGTGCCACGTCTCCCCGTCGCCCGTCGCACGCGCCACCACGCGCAAACCAAACACCCGCTGCGCCAGCTCAAACAATCCCGCGATCACGCGATCCATCGGGAAATAAGGCCGCAAAATTTCCTCGTCAAAATCGTAGCGCGCTTGCCGCAGTTTCTCCGCCCAAAACGCCAGTTCCCACGGCGCGAGCGGACCAGCCGCGCCGCCCGTTTGCTGCGCCTTGAACGCCTCCAGTTCTCCACACTCGCGCGCGAAAGCCCCCGCCGCCCGGCCTTGCATGTCTTCCAAAAACGCTAACGCCCGCGCGCCGGTCTTCGCCATCCTTCGCTCCAGCGTGAGATCGGCAAAATGCGCTTTGCCGAGCAGCGCCGCCTTCTCCGCGCGCAGCGTGAGAATGCGTGTGATCAGCGCCGTGTTGTCATGCGGTGCTTGTGCGCCGACGGCGACCGCTGCGGTCCAAACCGCGCGCCGCAACTCGGCATCCGTCGCGTAGGTCATCACCGGCTCCTGCGAAGGCATGTGCAGCGTGAACCGCCAGCCCGGCAAACCCTTCGCTTCCGCCCCGCGCCGCGCCGCCGCCTTCGCGTGTGCCGGCAGACCCGCGAGCCGCGCCTCGTCCTCGACGACGAGTTGCCAGGCGTTGGTCGCGTCAAGGACGTGCTCGGAATATTTCTGCGTGATCTGCGCGAGTTCGCTCTGGATGGCCTCGAGTCGCGCGCGTTTTTCCAGCGGCAGATCGGCGCCGGCCTGCCGGAAGTCCGCGACCGTCTCGTCGAGAAACCGGCGGTGAATGCCGGTCAGCGCCCGCGCGGCCGGCGTAGCGGCGAACGCTTTCAGCCGCGTCCACAGCGCGGGATTGAGCGGGATGCGCGCGTAGAACGCAGAGACTGCCGGCAGCATCGCGTTGTGCGCCTCGCGCAGCGCCGGCGAGTCGGCGACTGATTGCAGGTGCGTCACCTTCGACCACGCGAGGGTTAACTCTTCGGTCGAATGTTCGAGCGCAAGAAACGTGTTCTCCAACGTCAGCCCGCCAAGATCGCGCGAGGCGATTTCGTTCACCGCCGCCTCGGCCCGTTCGAGTGCCGCCGTGATCGCCGGCGCAATGAGCTCAGGCGTGAGCTGCGACCAGCGGATGTTGAAAGCGGAACTGAGAAAAGGATTGGCGTCGTCCATGAAAAGCCCGCCAACAGAACGCCATCCCCCGCCCCGCGCAAGCCCCGGAAATGGCTGCTCAGGGACAGGCAACGTCACGAGGTTCGCTCGGCCTCGAAACGATAAAATGTCCACGTGGCACTCACGCCGCCCGCAGCGCTGAAACGCGCCTCGTAGTCGCGCAGCAGTTGGCGCATCCGTCCCGGCGCGAAACGTTGCGACGGCGCCGCGCCCACCCCGTGCA
>JANYBX010000098.1 GCA_025360615.1 Opitutia bacterium | reverse complement strand
ATTCTCGAACTCATCAACAACATCGCGAAAGCGCACGGCGGCATGTCCGTGTTCGCCGGGGTGGGTGAGCGTTCGCGTGAAGGTAACGATCTCTACCACGAAATGTCCGAGGCGGGCGTCATCGACCAAAAAGATTTGTCGAAGTCGAAGGTCGCGCTCGTGTTCGGCCAGATGAACGAACCTCCGGGTGCTCGTATGCGCGTCGCGCTCTCCGCGCTCGCGATGACGGAATATTTCCGCGACGAGAAAAATCAGGACGTGCTGCTCTTCGTCGATAATATCTTCCGCTTCTCGCAAGCCGGCTCCGAAGTGTCCGCGCTCCTCGGCCGCTCGCCCTCCGCCGTCGGTTATCAGCCGACGCTCGCGAACGAAATGGGCATGCTCCAAGAACGCATCACCTCGACGAAAAAAGGCTCCATCACCTCCTTCCAAGCCGTTTACGTTCCCGCCGACGATCTTACCGATCCGGCCCCCGCGAACACGTTCGCTCACTTGGATTCCACGATCGTGCTTGAGCGCTCCATCGCCGAACTCGGCATTTATCCCGCCGTCGATCCGCTCTCCTCCGTCTCGAAAGCCCTCCAAGCCGACATCGTCGGCGAAGAACACTATCGCGTCGCTCGCGAGGTGCAGCGCGTCCTCCAGCGCTACAAAGATCTGCAGGACATCATCGCGATTCTCGGTCTCGACGAACTTTCTCCCGAGGACAAGCAGGCCGTTTACCGCGCCCGCAAAATTCAGCGTTTCCTCTCGCAGCCGTTCGCGGTCGCCGAAGTGTTCACCGGTTCGCCCGGCAAATACGTCGCCGTCAAGGACACCGTCCGCGGTTTCAAGATGATCCTCGATGGCGAACTCGATCACGTTCCCGAAGGCGATTTCTACATGAAGGGCGGCATCGACGAAGTCATCGCCGCCTCGAAGAAAGCCTAACGCGATGTCGCTCACGCTCGAAATTGTCACGCCCGAGGCCCGGGTTTATTCCGACACCATCGACACCGTCGTCATCCCGACGCTCGATGGTGAGGTCGGCATTCTCCCCGGCCATATTCCGCTGCTCACCCAAATCGAGCACGGCGAGCTGCGTGTCACCAAAGGCACGACAACGACATTTCTCGCTGTCGGCGGCGGCTTCGCCCAAGTCTCCGGCGACAAAGTTTCCGTGCTCGCCGAGCACGCGATCACCGAGGAGAAAATTGACGAGCACGCCGTCGAGACCGCCCAGAAACGCGCTGAGCAAGCCATCAGAGAGGCGAAGAATTTGGACCCGAACGAATTTGAGCACTTGCAAGGCATGATCCGTTTCGCCGGCACCCAGCTCGCTCTCAAGCGCCGCCGCCGCTAGTTCAGTTTCAACTCCCTTTTTTCAAGCGCGCTCCTCCCGGAACGCGCTTTTTTATTTTCCGCACAAACCCCTACGTTGCCCTTGAAACTCAGTCTCACCGGAGTCATCGTGCCCAGCTTGCCATGAGTCGTCCGCCCTTTGATTCGCGCATCCCGCTCTGCCAGCTCGCCGCTGGTGCGACCGGCCGCGTCTGTGCTCTCACAGGCGACGCGCATTTTTGCCAACGCGTTCGCGAGATGGGCTTCGGCGAGTCCGCCTACGTCACGAAAGTCTCCGGCAGCACGACCATCCTCTGCCAAGTCAACGGCACCCGCATCGCTCTCAGCCACGCCGCCGCCAGCAGCATCCTCGTTGAGCAACTCGGCAACCTCGGCCCGCAAAAAGGGTAGGGGCGGCTATCCCTAGCCGCCCTCCTTGCGCGCTGCTTTCAATTCAGCCGTCGCTTCAATCGTCCCATGCCCGCGCCCACGATTTCTCTTTCGACTCTGCCCATCGGCACCACGGCCACCATCCGCGAGTTTCCGAAAATCGGCGCGGCCTTCCTCCGCCTTCGCGAAATGGGCCTGCTCGCCGGCACGCCTGTCACACTCGTGCGGGCCGCGCCCCTCGGCGATCCCCTCGAAATAAAAATTCGCGGCTATCACCTCACGCTGCGCAAAAGCGAAGCCGAGCACATCCTCGTCGAACCTGCGGCCTGAGCCATGGCGCTTCCCCCGCACGTCTCCACCGGCCCTTCCGCCGCGCCCGCCCGCCAGCCCGTCTACGCGCTCGTCGGCAATCCGAACTGCGGCAAGAGCACGCTCTTCAACGCCCTCACCGGCTTGAAACAAAAAGTCGGCAACTACCCCGGCGTCACCGTTGAGAAAAAAATCGGCACCACCTACTCGCAGCACGGCCAGCCGATTACCGTTATCGATCTCCCGGGCACGTATTCGCTCGCCGCTCGCTCGCCCGACGAAGCCGTCACGCGTGACGTGCTCCTCGGCCGCCGCGCCGACACCGCGCAGCCCGACCGCATCCTCTGCATCGTCGACGCCACCAATCTCGAGCGAAACCTCTACCTTGTTCATCAGATTCTCGATCTCGGCCGCCCCGTAATCCTCGTCGTAAACATGATGGACCTCGCCGCGCAGGCCGGCCTCACGCTTCGCCTCGCGCGCCTCGAACACGAGCTCGGTCTCCCTGTCATCGCCTGCGAAGCCGTTCACGGCCGCGGTCTCATCGAGTTAAAACTCGCGATGAGCCGTCCCGATCTTCCGCTCTCGCGCCACGCGTGGGATGTGCCCGCCGCCATCGCGCCCGCCGTCGCCGAACTCCAAGCCTCGCTCACCAGTAACGACCGCAAATCCCCGCTCATCGCACGCGCCGAAGCGCTCCTCCTCCTCACCGATCAGGATGCCCTGCGCGTCGCCGGCTCCACGCCGCTCTGCCCGCGCACCGTGGAAATCCTGGAGTCGTGGAAAAAACGCTGGGCCGCCGAAGGCACCGACTGGGCGGGCACGCTCGTCGCCTCACGCTACGAAGCCATCGGCCACCTCGCTACCGCGGTCATTCAAACCAGCGGCACGGCCGGGCCGACTACAAGCGACCGTATCGATGCTGTCGTTACGCATCAGTTGTGGGGCTGGCTCGTCCTGGGCGGCGTCATGACACTGCTCTTTCTCAGCATCTTCACGCTCGCCGAGACGCCGATGAACTGGATCGACGATCAAGCCGCCGCGCTTTCCACATGGGTGAAACACGCGATGGCCGACGGCGATCTCCGCGATCTCATCACCGCCGGAGTGATCGGCGGGGTGGGGGGCGTGGTGAAATTTCTCCCGCAGATCCTCATTCTTTATTTCTTCATCGGCCTGCTGGAAAACACCGGCTACATGGCGCGCGCCGCGTTCATCATGGACCGCCTCATGAGCCGCGTCGGCCTCAACGGGAAAAGTTTTATCCCGCTCCTCAGCTCCTATGCGTGCGCCATCCCCGGCATCATGGCCACGCGCACGATCGAGGAACCGAAGGACCGTCTCGTCACGATTCTCGTCGCGCCGCTCATGAGCTGTTCCGCGCGGCTCCCGGTTTATCTGCTCATGATCGCCGCGCTCGTGCCCGGCGACCGCGTGCCGCTCGCGACCAAGGTCGTCATCATGATTCTCATGTATGCCCTCGGCACGTTCGGCGCCTTTGGTTTCGCGTGGCTCTTCAAACGCACACTCCTGAGAGGAGCGCCGCCGCTCATGATCATGGAACTGCCGCCCTACCGTCTGCCGCGATTGAGGGACGTCGCCCTTCACATGATCGAGCGCGCGTGGATTTTTCTGCGGCGCGCCGGCACCGTCATTCTCGGCATCAGCATCGTGCTGTGGTTTCTCTCCGCTTACCCGAAAGCCCCCGCCGGCGTCACCGACCAGCAGCAGCTCGCCCAAAGCTTCGCCGGCCGCGCGGGCCACGCGCTCGAACCAATCATCAAGCCCCTCGGCTTCGACTGGCAGATCGGCATCGGCCTCATCAGCTCCTTCGCCGCGCGCGAGGTGTTCGTCAGCACGATGGGCGTCGTCTTCAACGCCGAGGCAAAAGACGACGACACGACCCCGCTGCGCCAGGCGATGCTCAATGCGAAATGGCCCGATGGGCGCTCTCTCTTCACGCCGCTCACCTGCTTTTCGCTGATGATCTACTATGTCTTCGCGATGCAGTGCATGAGCACCATCGCCGTCGTGAAACGCGAGACGAATGGCTGGGAATGGCCGGTCTTCCAAACCTTCTACATGACTGGCACCGCGTGGATTCTCAGCTTCATTGTTTTCCAAGCCGGCCGCGCGCTCGGCTTCTGAAGATGTCCCCCGCGCTCCAATCCATCGCCGCCCTCACCCTCGTCGCCCTCGCCGCGACGTGGCTTGTGTTTCGCGCGCTGGCCAAGAAAAAAAATCCCGGCTGCGGCGGCGACTGCGGTTGCCCGACGAGCGACCTGAAGGTGAAGTTGAAACGGTAGATGCCGACGAAGCTGCGGGAAGGGATTTACGCCCCGACAATCCCGCGCCGCTCCTCCATCAACCCCACGAGGTTCCCGTCGGGATCGCGCACAAACGCCATCCACAGCTCGTGGTCCGGCATTTTCGCCGTGAGTTGTGGCGCGCGTTCGTTCACCGCCCCGCGCGCGACAATGGCCGCGTGCGCCACCGTGATTTCTCCGGTGACCTTAAAATAAAGAATCGAATTCTTTCCCGCTTCGCCGTGCCCCTGCGGCGTCGTAAGCATGATACGCACACTGCCCGCCGCGAGAAACGCCAGGTTCGGCCCGGCTCCGAACAAAAATTTCAACCCCAACACGTCGCGATAAAACTCCGTGGCCTTCGCCACATTGCTCACCGTGATGGCAATTTGGCCGATCTTAGCGATCACGGGCGAAGGAGTGGGGGAACTCATGGCGCGCGAGGGTGACCCGGGATGGGGCGGCTTTCAAGTCGTCAGCCATTTCTTGATGAAATCAAAACCCTCGGCCCCGGCGAAACCGAGCACGCCAAAGAAAAATGCCGAGCAGGCGAACGCCACGTAGCCCGCGAGGATGAACAGGCCGTCGCGTTCCAGCAGCCCCGCAGCGATGAGCAGAATCGTGAACGCCGGCAAGGTGTTGCTGAAGGGCACCGGCAGGGGCAGCAGCAACAACAACGCCGCGATAAAAATCGGCACCGCGTGCAACTGCAGCAGCGCCGGCGTCTTCGTCAGCCAAAGCATGCGCGGCCTCAGACAATATTCGAAACCTCGCAGAATTTTACGCGCCGCCGCGAAGACTCTTACGAAAAATTTCGGCGACAGCGCCGTGTCGAGCAGCCGCGCCGGCAACCACGGCTTCTGTCCCAGCGCCAGCCGCACGGCGATCAAGCCGATCACCAGTCCAAACGGCGTGGAGAGCCCCGGCAGCGGAATCGGCGTGGCGAACGGCAGCGCCAGCAACATCACGAGCACCACATAGCCGCGGCCTTCCAGCACCGCCATTACCTCGCGCAGCGTCACGGTCTCTACTTCGAATTCGCGCAGGATGAGCGCGAGATCCTCGGAAAGTTTTCGCGGCTTTCCCGCGATTTTCGGCGTGTCCTGCCCGCTCAGTGGTGAGGGCAGGGGAGCGCCCCCGCTTTCGCGCGGCGCAGGATCAGGTGCCTCGCTTGTTGCCATAGAGTTCGATGTGCAGCCGGTGCGCGTAGCGAAAACCGCGGGCCTTGCACACCTCGCTTAGCCACGCCGCCCGCTCGCGCATCTGCTCCAGCGTGCGCGCCTCGGGCATAAGCTGGATTTTGTGCCGCGGGATCTCGCGCCCGAGCGACCCCAGCATTCCGTCCAACTCCGCGACATCCGACGGCGCCGCGACCACAAACTTAAACTGATAATCGCAGCCCGCATCGAGCCACGCCCGCACCACCGCCGGTTGCCAGCGCGTCGCTTCGTGCTTCTTGCGCCACGCCGCGTGCTGGGTGCCATCCGGCGCGGAGTTAAGCAGCTTCGGCGACATGGACGCGAGGTCACACGCGATTCCCTCCGGTGCAACCGTCGCCGCCGTCTCGATCGTGATGTGATAATCGAGTGCTTTCAACGCACTCGCCAGCTCGCGAATCTCCTTCGCGATCATCGGCTCGCCCCCCGTGAGCACCACGTGCCGCGCCGCCGCGTGCGCCTGCACGGCCGCGACGATTTGCTCCACGCGCATCTGCGTCCCCTCTGGATTCCACGACGCATAAGGCGTGTCGCACCACGTGCAGCGCAGATTGCACCCGCTTGTCCGCACGAAAACCGACGGCACCCCGCTGAGCGCGCCTTCACCCTGCAGCGAATAAAAAATCTCAGAAATCAGCATCGGAAAAATGGAAACGCTAGCCTGCGTTCATGACCGCTCATGGCAGAAAAATTAGCGAAGATTAGCGCGGATTAGCGTTCCCCATCGGTCTTTCCGGCAAAGCATCGTTCGCCGCATACACCGTCGGATCGACAAGCCCCGCCAACGCGAACGCCTCCCGCCGCTCCACGCACGTCCCGCATTTGCCGCAATGCACCGCGCCGCCCTTGTAGCACGACCACGTCCGCGAAAAATCCACGCCCAATCGCGCGCCCTCCGCCGCGATGCCGCCCTTCGTCATCGCGATAAACGGCCGCAGCAACTTCACCCCCGCATACGTCCCCAGCCGCATCGCATCGCCCATCGCGCGCATGAAATCCTCCCGGCAATCCGGATAGATCGCGTGGTCGCCGCCATGCGCCGCGATCACGAGCCCCGCCGCGCCGATGCTTTCCGCGAAACCGCACGCGACGCTCAGCATGATCGCGTTTCGAAACGGCACCACCGTCTGCCTCATGTTCTCCGCCTCGTAATGCCCCTCGGGAATTTCCCCGCCGCTCTGCAACAGCGCCGAATCAAACAACCGGTTAACAAAATCCAGTTTCACGATCTCGTGTCGCGCGCCGATCAAAGCCGCGTGTTCCACCGCGAACGGAATCTCCCGGTCATTGTGCTTCGCCCCGTAATCGAAGCTCACCGCCGCCGCCACGTCATGCTCGCGCCGCGCCCAATGGAGCGCCGCCACCGAATCCATCCCCCCCGAACAAAGCACCACAACTTTCATGGCCGCTCAACCTACCCCCGAACCGCCCCCTGCCAATCTTTCCTCTCACTCTTCATCCTACTCCGCTCAACTTTCCCTCCGCCCGCGCCAACTCATCTTCTATCGTCCCACGGTCCATCCATCCACCCCACCGCCGAACTTCGGCGTTGAACGTTCCCCGTTCCGTGTTGAACGTTTCGCCCGGCGCAAAACCATCGCGCCGAGCTGATGATTTCCCGTTTTCTGCCGCACCCCGTTCGCCGCTTGCTCGGCGTCAATATCGCCCTCCGCCCGTCCAGTTTCACGCTGATCGACCAGCCCGGCGCGCTCGCCCCGCTCCTCGCCGCCCTCGAACGCGTTGATGAGGTCGCCCTCGATACCGAGGCCGACAACATGTATCACTACAAAGTCCGCGTCTGCCTCCTCCAATTTCTCGTCGCCGGCGAAGTCTTCCTTGTCGATGTCCTCGCCCCCGGCCTCTCCCTCGACGACCTCTGGCGCGTCCTTGCGAAAAAACACCTCGTGATGCACGGCAGCGATTTCGATGTGCGTCTCCTCCACGACCTCTGCGGCTTTCGCCCGCACAGCCTCTTCGACACCATGCTCGCCGCCCAGCTCCTCGGCCGCCAGCGCATCGGCCTCGCCGCGCTCCTCGAGGAACACTTCGGCGTCCAGCTCGACAAAGACGGCCAGAAAGCCAACTGGTCCCGCCGCCCCATCACCCCGAAACTCCTCGATTACGCCGCCCTCGACGTCTGGCACCTCCCCGCCCTCCGCGACCTCCTCACGCGCGAACTCGCCAAACTCGACCGCCTCGAATGGCTCGACCAACAATGCGTCGCGCAAATCGACGCCGGCACCGAAGGCTTCGCCCCCGCCACGGAGCACGACTGGCGTATCGGAAAATCCGAACGCCTTCGCGGCCCCGGCCTCACCGTGCTCCACGCCATCTGGCACTGGCGCGAAACCCAAGCCGAGCGCCTCGACACCCCGCCCTTCAAAGTCTGCGGCAACACCCTCCTCCTCCAAATCTCCGAAGCCGCCGAAGCCGGCGACTCCGACGAGTCCATCCTCGCCCGCGTCGATCTCGGCAAACGCCACGAACGCCTCATCGCCTCGCTCGCCACCGCCCTCCGCGCCGGCCTCGCCCGCGACCCGCACACCCTCCCGCGACGCCCCGGCCGCGACGCCAGCCGCCCCTCCCTCACGCAGTCCGAAGTCACCCTCCTCGATAAAATCAAAGCCGACCGCGACGCCATCGCCGCGAAACTCGAAATCGAGGCCACCCTCATCGCCAACCGCGCCCAGCTCTCGCAACTCGCCCGCGAGCCCCGCTCCCTCGACGAACTCCTCCTCCCCTGGCAAGCCGCCCTCCTGCGTCCCGCTCCCTCGCTCCAACCCGCCGCCCCGTCGCCCGCTTCGCCCCCATGAAAATGAAATCCCCGACGCTCTTCGTTGCCGTGCTCGCCTCCATTCTTTGCTCATCCGGCTGCGCCACCCGCACGACCGCCAGCGGCGGCAGGGAAACCAACGTGCTCGGCGGCGCGTTCACCGTTGCGACGAATTCCTTTCAACCCACCACGCCCGCCACCGCCGACGTTGACACCACAAAACTCGTCGGCCGCGGCAACCCCTCCGGCGCCAAGACCACGCTCCTCAGGGGCCTCATCACCCTCCGCGACTACTGAAAGACGCTTCCGCCCCGTAGAGCCGGTCTCCGACCGGCTTTCCGAAATGGCCCCACCGTCCTTCCTTGTCCCGCCGTAGCCCTGACGAAGACGGATCCCCGCAAAGCCCCGCCCACCCGCGGGGTTTTTTCTTTGGCCAACTCCCTCCGATCTCTTCCGACTCCATTCTTCCTCCGCGCTCTCCGCGTCCTCCGCGTTAAAAAAAGAATTCCCATCCTTCTCCTTCCCTTCGTGCCCGCCGCCGCACCAGCCCCCTCCGCCAACGCCAACATCGCCCGCCACCTCGCGTCGATGGCCGCCGCGCAGCCCGCCACCGCCGCCCTGAAAATCCCCCGTGGCCGCACCCGCACCGGCGATATCGATTACCTCACACTCAACTTCGCCGAACTCGCCGCCGAAGTCGCCGCCTGGCAAACCCGCCTCACCGCCGCCGGCATCCGCCCCGGCGACCGCACGCTCGTCATGGTGCGCCCCGGCCTCCCGCTCATCGCCGCCGCCTTCGCGCTTTTTTCGCTCGGTGCCGTGCCCATCGTGATCGACCCCGGCATGGGCCTGAAAAACTTCCTCGCCTGCGTCGCCCGCTCGCGCCCCCGCGCCCTCGTCGGAATTCCCTTCGCCCGCCTCCTCAGCCACCTCTGCCGCCACGCCTTCGCCACCGTCGAAATCCGCCTCGCCGCGAGCAACTCCCTCACCGCCCGCCTCACCTCTTCGAACTCTCCACCCTCAATTCTCGACCCGCAACTCGCGGACAGTCGCGCCAGTGACTTGGCCGCGATTCTGTTCACGAGCGGCTCCACCGGCACCCCGAAAGGCGTCTGCTACGAACACGGCCACTTCGACGCCCAAGTCCGCCTCATCCGCGACACCTACGACATCAGTCCCGGCGAAATCGACCTCCCGCTCCTCCCGATTTTCGCCCTCTTCAATCCCGCCCTCGGCGTCACCACCATCATTCCCGAACTCGACCCGCGCCGTCCCGCCACGCTCGACCCCGCGAAAATCGTGCAGGCGATCCGCCAGGAAAACGTCACCACCTCCTTCGGCTCGCCCACGCTCTGGAGAAAAATCGGCGCCCACTGCCTCGCCGAAAAAATCACGCTTCCTACGCTCCGCCGCGTCCTCTGTGCCGGCGCCCCCGTCCCTGCCACGCTTTGGGAAAACTCCCGGACCTTTCTGCCCAACGGCCAGCTCCACAGCCCCTACGGCGCCACCGAGTCGCTCCCCCTCGCCACAATTTCCGCCAGCGAAATCTTGGCGCTGCCCCGCGCATCCAATTCCGGCGCGTGCGTCGGCCGCCCCCTCCG
Source organism: Opitutia bacterium (assembly GCA_025360615.1). Lineage (GTDB taxonomy): Bacteria > Verrucomicrobiota > Verrucomicrobiia > Opitutales > Opitutaceae > Tous-C4FEB. The sequence goes on along the minus strand of JANYBX010000098.1, from coordinate 2,806 downwards.
CGAAATCGAAATCAAAATCATCGCGCTCACCGACGCTGCCATCCCGACCCTCGCAGCAGCCCGCGAACTCCCCGCCGGCGAGATCGGCGAAATCATCGCCCGCGGCCCCGTCGTCACCCGCTCCTACGACGCCCTCCCCGAAGCCACCGCGGCGGCAAAAATCCCCGCCGCTAACATCGAACGCCCAACCCCCAACGCCCAACCTCCTAATCAAACCGCAACGAACTTGGGCGTTGGACGTTCGATGTTGGAGGTTGGAAGTTCCGCCGCTTCCGGCGGCGCCGTCTGGCATCGCCTCGGCGACTGCGGCTATCTCGACGCCGCCGGCCGTCTCTGGTTCTGCGGACGCAAAGCCGAACGCGTCGAAACCTCGCACGGCACGCTCCACACCGAACCGTGCGAACAAGTTTTCCGCACCCACCCGCGCGCCACCCGTTGCGCCCTCATCGGACTCGGCGAACGCGGACACCAGCACCCCGCGCTCATCGTCGAGACCCGGCCCGCGAACTCGGCCGACGCCACCACGCTCGCCCGCGAACTCCGCGCGCTCGCTCTGCAACATGCCCCCACCACCTCAATCAAACTTTTCTTTTTCCATCCCAAATTCCCCGTCGACGTCCGCCACAACGCGAAAATCCACCGCCTCACCCTCGCCCAATGGGCCGCCACCGCGCGCGCCTTCGACGGCGACCTAAAAACCTGAAAGCCTCCGCTTAGGTTTGCCTGCTTCGGCTCTCATCCGTGTTTATCCGTTTTCATCCGTGGTTAAAGATTCCCCTGTTCTCGTCACCGGCGGCACCGGTTTTCTTGGCTCCCACCTCGTGGCCCGACTCCTCGCCGCTGGCCGCGCGGTCTCGGTCGTTTCCCGCTCGCCCCGTCCCGAACTCACCGCGCGCGGCATCCGCGTCATCGTTGGTGCCCTCCACGATCCCGCCACTTGTGCCGCTGCCTGCGAAAATATTTCCACCATTTTCCACGTCGCCGCCCGCGTGGGAGTCTGGGGCCGCTACGCCGACTTCCACCGCGACAACGTCCTCGCGACCACGACGATCCTCGCCGCCGCGCGCGCGCGCGGTGTCACGCGCTTCATCTACACCAGCACGCCGAGCGTCGTCTACAACGGCCGCGACCTCGCCAGCGCGAACGAATCGCTTCCACTCACCACGGCTTGCCCGAGTCCCTATCCGCTCACGAAAGCCCTCGCTGAACGCGCTGTGCTCGCGGCCAACGATCCCGCTTTTCGCACCGTCGCGCTCCGTCCGCATCTCATCTGGGGCATCGGCGACCCGCACCTCGTCCCGCGCATTCTCGAGCGCGCCCGCGCCGGCCGGCTGCGGATCGTCGGCGCCGGCCACAACCGTGTGGACATGGTCCACGTGGAAAACGCCACCGACGCCCACCTCCTCGCCGAAGCCGCCCTCTCTGAGGGTCGCGTATTAGGCGACACTCAGCCCGCTGCCGGCCGCGCGTTCTTCATTACCAACGGCGAGCCCGTCGTCCTTTGGGATTGGATCAACGCCCTCCTCACCGCTCTCGGCGAAACGCCCGTCACGAAAAAAATCTCCCTCCGCGCCGCGTCCACTCTCGGCCTCGCCTGCGAACTCGCCTGGCGCGCCCTCCCGCTCCGCACCGAGCCGCCGATGACGCGCTTCATCGCCAATGAACTCGCCACCGACCACTGGTTCGACCTCACCGCCGCTCGCCGCGACCTCGGCTACATCCCCCGCATCACGGTGGCCGCCGGCACTGCCGAACTCATCGCGCACCTCAAGTCTTCGCGCGCTGCCGCACCGCTTCGAACAGCGTGATGATCGTCGCCATCGCCACGTTCAACGAATCCGCCTGACCCGCCATCGGGATGCGCACCGGCACATCGCAGTTCTCCAGCCAGAATTTGCTCAGCCCATATTGCTCGCTCCCCATCACCACCGCGAGCGGCCCGCGCAAATCCACCTCCGAGTAAATTTTCTCCGCCGCCGGCGTCGTCGCCACCGTGCGCACGCCCTTCTCCTTGAGCCACGCCTGCACCCGCGCGCTCTCCTCGACCACGAGCGGCACCGAAAACAGCACGCCCGTCGACGCGCGAACCACGTTCGGATTAAAAATATCCGTCACCGGGTCGCACACGATCACCGCGTCGCACCCCGCCGCATCCGCGCTCCGCAAAATCGTCCCGAGATTCCCCGGCTTCTCGATCGCCTCGACCACGAGGAGAAACGCCGCCGCCGGCAACTTCAGCTCGTCGAGCGCGCGCTTCCACTGCGGCGCCACCGCCAGCAACCCATCCGGCCGCTCGCGATAGGCCACTTTCGCAAAGGTGTCCTTCGTCAACTCGAACGCCACCGCGCCCGCCGCCTGCGCCTGCGCGATCAGCGCCGGCTCGTTTTCGCCCAAAAACCATTCCGGCGAAAAATAAATCTCCTGCAACGCCACGCCCTTTTCCAAGGCTCGCCGAATCTCGCGGTAACCCTCGACGAGAAACACCCCCGCCTCGTCGCGCGGACGCCGGTCGCGCAGCTTCACGAGTTGTTTCACGCGCGGATTCTGGAGACTGGTGATCTTTTCGGGAGGAGCGCCCACGGACCACACGGAACACAATGAAACGGAAAAATACCAAATCCTTTTCTTGGTCTGCCCCTCATCCGTGTATTCCGTGTGGTCCGTGGGCAAAAAGAAATTCAACGACCAACCCTTCGCGTATCACGCCGAGCTCGAGCTGGAGATCGCCACGCTCACCAACCACGGCGTCGGCCTCGCCCGCGTCCCGCTCCCCGGCTCTCCACTCTCAACCCTCAACTCTCAACCC
>JANYBX010000035.1 GCA_025360615.1 Opitutia bacterium | reverse complement strand
TTCTCACGATTCGCCGCATAGCCGGCCTCGCTGTAGATCACATCGTCGTCGCCGATTTCCGCCGGGACCATGAACTCGTGAGAATAGCTGCCGCCCATCACGCCGGTGTCGGCCTCGACCGCGATGGCTTGGATGCCGACGCGTTTGAAGAACTTCTCGTAGGCCGTCTTCATCGCGAAGTAGCTCTTCACCGCGCTGTCGTCATTCGCGTCGAATGAATACGCGTCCATCATCACGAACTCACGCGCGCGCATCAGGCCGAAACGCGGGCGGATCTCGTTGCGAAACTTCGTCGCGATCTGGAAAAAATTCTTCGGCAGATCGCGGTAACTCGAAATCTCCTGCTTCACGAGCGGCGTGATGACTTCCTCGTGCGTCGGCCCGAGCACAAATTCCGGCTCCTTGCTCCGGCCCTTGCCGGCTCCCGCGCTGTCCGTGCGAAACATGATCTCGCGCGCCGCCGCCCAGCGCGGGCCTTGCTCCCAGTTCTCCGCCGGATGCAGATGCGGCATCCACAGCTCGATCCCACCGCCGCCCTCGATTTCCTCGCGGCAAATTTGCGTAATCTTCTGCATGACGCGCAAACCGAGCGGCATGAAAGTATAGAGTCCGCCGCCCAGTTTGCGCACGAGGCCGGCGCGCACGAGCAGCTTGTGCGAGGCGATCTCGGCGTCGGCCGGGCTTTCCTTGAGGGTCGGGATAAAAAATTGGGACCAGAATTTCATGAAGCCCGCCAACGAAACAGCGCCTTCCGCCCTGCGCAAATTTATTTGCGACGCCCGCCCGCCCGGCGGTTAATCCCCGCCCGCACCCATGCCCGCTCCTCACCGCGAACGCCAGCCGTGGCCCATGAAATGGATCGTCCTCACGATCATCGTGAGCCTCGTGGTCTACACTTACCTGACGCTGCATTTCCGCAAAACCGCGCCCGCCTTCCGCCCCTACGAGGATCTCAAATCCCGCGTCAACACCCGCCGCCTGCTCTCCGCCGGCTTCCAACGCATAGCGCTCGCCGCGCAGCGCCCCGCCGATCCGGCCGCGTTCGATTCCTCAACGACCAGCATCGCCGCGCCCGGCGGCGTCCCCGCCGAATTGCGCGACACGCTCGTCGATCCGCCGCTTTTGCCACTCGAGATTTCGCGCGTCACGGCCGCGCCCGCCGTCAGCGCATTGCTCGCCTACCCGATTCAGTTCGCCTGCACCCTGCCCGACAACCACCGCCAGCTTGCCGGCGCCGAACTCTACGTGAAGGACGGCGCGCTCTACGTCGTCCCGGCCTTCGAGCATCTCAACGGCGAACTCCTCGCGCGCACCCGCGAAAGCATTGTGCTGCTCACCGTGCCCGCCGGCGCGCTCAAGCCCGGCCGCTATGAAGCGACGTTGATCGGCGAGCGCGCCTCGCGAACCTGGACCGTGCAAGTGCGTTGACGCGCGCGGCCCGCTCGTCGAGAAATTCGCTCAATCCATGAGCAACGCCCCCGGCCCCGCTCCCGCTTCCTCGCCCACCGTCGCCAACGGTTCGGCTTCGCCTACGCAAACGACCCCGCTCATCAAGCCCAACGATCTCCGCGGCATCCTCCAATACGTCCCGCGTTTTCAGGGCCAGATCTTCGTCATCGCGATCGACGGCGCCATCATCGCCGACGAAAATTTCAGCAACCTTCTCGTCGACATCGCCGTCCTCCGCAGCCTCGGCATCAAGGTCGTGCTCGTCCACGGCATCGGGCACCAGCTCCAGGAACTCGCGACGCTACGCGGCGTCGCCATCACGAACAACGACGGCACCGGCATCACCGATGCCGCCACGCTCGACCTCTCGATCCGCGCCGGCTCGCGCGTTTCCCATCTCATTCTGGAAGGTCTCACGCAAAATTCCCTGAAGGCCGTCATCACGAACGCCGTGCGCGCTCTCCCCCTCGGCATCATCAAGGGCGTGGACCAGCAGCTCACCGGCAAGGTCGAGCGCATCGACAAGGATTTTATCGGCGAACTCATCGCGCAACATGTGGTGCCACTCATCGCCCCGATCGCGTTTGGCCCCGACGGAAAATCCCTCCGCGTCAACTCCGACCTCCTCGCCGCCGAAGTCGCCGAAGCGTTGCACGCGACCAAGATCATTTACCTCACGCCCCACGCCGGCCTCGAAATCGCCGGCACGGTGCGGCGCGAGATTTCCGTCGAGGCGTTGAAAAAAATCCTCGCGACGCAGCCCGAGCAGATCGCCGAGGCCGTCCGCTCAAAGGCCGAGCACGCCATCAAGGCGATCGAGACGGGCACGCCGCGCGTCCACGTCGTCGACGGCCGCGTCTTCGATGGCCTGCTCAACGAAATTTTCTCTAACGAAGGCGTCGGCTCGCTCGTTTACGGCAACGACTACCAGCAGATCCGCCAAGCCACGAAGCGCGACGTGCGCTTCATCTATAATCTCACCCGCGCCGCCGTGAAGCGCGAGGAGCTGCTGCATCGCACGCAGCAGGCCATCGAGAAAAACATCGACCAGTTCTTCGTCTTCGAGATCGACGAAAACATCATCGCCTGCGTCACCCTCTATTTTTATCCCGACATGCCGCAGCTTGCGGAGGTCGGCTCGCTTTACGTGCTGCCGTTTTATCACAACCGCGGCGTCGGCAAAAAAATGGTGGAATATGCCTGTCTCCAAGCGAAGGAGCGCGGCGTCACGACGGTCATCGCGCTTTCCACCCAGAGTTTCGGCTTCTTCAGCAACGTCTGCGGTTTCGAGGAGACGACCAAGGATACCCTCCCCGAAGCCCGCCTGAAGCTCTACGAGGACAGCGGCCGCAATGCCAAGGTGCTCGTGAAACAGATCGGCTAAGCGCCCCCAGCGGCTCGTCCCACGCCGCGGCAAGGCCGTGAAGGACGATTAAAGGCAGTGCCCTTTGCTTCGCGTCCTTTGCGTTCTTGATGCGAAGTGCCGCCGGACGTCACGAGGCCGGATGGGAGATTCCCCCAGCCAGCCGCCTCACGGTTTCATCCTGCGGTTTGCGTCGGGTTCGGAAAGGGCGCGCCACTGCCCACCACAAAATATCCCATCGGATCGGCCGAGATGCTGGGCAGTCCCTGGCGCAATTCAGTCCTGAAGAACTCGGCGAGGAAGCGGGTCCGCGCGCGAGAATTTTCCCCGCCCGCATTTTCCGTCCCCGCCTCCGGCTCTGTAATATGCGCGCTGTCCCACGTCTGCATCGTCAGCATCGCGTGGGTCGCGAGCGCGTCGTAGCGATCCGTTTCGACCAAGCGCTCATCCCACGCCCTGATTTCCTCCGTCGAGCCGATTTCGCGCCGGAGAATTTTCGCCAGCTCGCGCCATTGCATCCGCTCCAATGCATCGGGCGAATCCGCGAGTTCAACCGGTAGTTCGAGCCGCGCCCGCTCCATCCCATGAAGCAGCGTAAGCGCCAGCAATTCGAAGCGATCCGACGTCCCGGCGCGGCTTTCTAAAAATCCCGTGCGGAGATCGCGCAATGGCCGCGATTTGAGCGCCTCCTCCATCGCCTCCACCTGGAGCTGGAGACAAATCCAGTCTCCCGTTTGCGTCAGCCGGCCGTGCGAATTGGCAAAGCCTTTGTTCCGAATGCGCGTCATCAGCTCCGAGGCCAGCAACTGTTTCCCGGCCGTCGCCTTGATCGGCAAATCGAGCCTGACTTTATCTCCCCCGGTGCGGTTCACAGGCATCATTTCATTGAATGGGGAACGCGCCAGACGTTCCCCGCAGAACGGGTTTTTCGCTCACTTGTCAGCGACCGCTCGCTTTCGCCTTCGTCGCTTTTTTCGACTTTGCCGGCGTGGGCTTTTTCTTCGCGGGCTTCATGCCTTCACCCGCGTTTAATTGTTTTAGCTTCGCCTTGATTTTTTTAATGAGGAGGCGGGCCTTCGGGAGGAAGGCCGGATCGATTTTTGATTCGGGCGCAGGAGCAGAGGTCTTGGATTTTTTTTTCATGGGTTTGAATTGGACCCACCTATTGACCGATCTTTTTCGCCTTGGCTCCATCCGGCCGCGATTTTACGCCACCGCCGGCACGGGCCCGGCCAAAACGGCCGGCGGCCAGCACACCGCCCCGTGCCCAAAAAATCACGCTGCGCCCTCGCGCCCAACCCGCGCCGCTCAGACCGTGTAGAGTTCCTCGGCCTTGAAGAAGCGGGCGAGTTCGATCTTCGCGTTTTCGACCGTGTCGGACGCGTGAACCACGTTCTTCATCATCTCCGTGCCATAGTCGCCGCGGATCGTGCCCTTCGACGCCTTGCGGGAATCCGTCGGCCCGAGCAAATCGCGCACGCGTTGTACGATATTAATGCCCTGCAACGCCATCATGATGACGGGGCGCGAAGCCATGAATTTCTCGATCTCCGGGTAAAACGGCTTGTCCGCCACGTGCGCGTAATGTTCGCGCAGCAGTTCTGGAGAGAGCAGCGTCATTTTGCAGCCGATCACATCGAAACCCGCGGCTTCGAAACGGCTGAGCACCGCACCCACATGGTGCCGCTCCATGCAATCAGGCTTAAAGATAACGAACGTTTTCTGCATATGAACCGGCCAACGTAGAATTCCGGCGACGTTTTGAAAGCCTAGAGTTTCACGGGGAAACCGGTGTCCCCAGCCCGTGGCGCAGCGTCCCTTCGAGGGTGGGCCGGCGAAACGCGTAACCCGTCTCCTGCAATCCCCGCGGCCGCACCCGCGTGCTCGCCAGCAACGTCTCCTCCGCCATCCGCCCGAGCGCGAGCCGCAGCAATCCCTCCGGCACCGGCAGCACCGCCGGCCGCCGCAGCACCCTCGCCAGTGTCGCGACAAACTCCGCATTTCTCACCGGCTCGGGCGCGACCACATTCACCGGTCCCCGGCATCGCTCATCGCTCAACGCGTGTTCGATCACGCCCACGACATCGTCGAGTCCCACCCAACTCATCCACTGGCGACCGCCGCCCATCCGTCCACCCAGCCCGAGCCGAAACAGCGGCCGCATCTTCGCGAGCGCCCCACCCTCCCGCGCCAGCACGACGCCCAACCGCAACACCACCGTCCTCACCCCCGCCCGCGCCGCGCCCTGCGCGTGCGTCTCCCACGCCAGGCACACCTCCGACAAGAATCCCTGCCCGATCCCGCTCGCCTCCGTCAGTTCCTCCTCGCCCCGCTCTCCATAAAAACCCACCGCCGATGCGCTCACGAAAACCGCCGGCCTGCGCGTCAGCTTCATCATCGCGCCCACCAGCGTCGCCGTGGCATCGACGCGGCTCCGCAAAATCTTCTCCCGCCGCGCGGCGGTCCAACGCCCGCCCGCGATGTTTTCCCCCGCCAGATTGATGATCGCGTCAACGCCCTCGATCCGGCTCGCGTCGAGTTCGCGCGCCGCCGGATTCCAAGCCACTTCACCCTCGCCCGCCGGCGCGCCCCGCACGAGCCGCACGACCTCATTCCCCTCCGCGCGCAACGCTGCATCCACCGCGCGCCCGACCAAACCCGATGCGCCTGCGATCACGATTTTCACGCGCGCAATTGCTTAAACGCCGCCAGCGCCTCCGCCCGCGCCGCTGCGTGATCCACCATGGGCCGGGGATAATTTTCGCCCAACTTCACCTCCGCCGCCGCCAGCACGTGCATCGGCGCCGCCCATGGCGCGTGAATATTTTCCGCCGGCATCCGCGCCAGCTCCGGCACCCAGCGCCGCACATAGTCGCCGTCCCCATCGAACTTCACGCCCTGAAGCACCGGCGCGAAGATCCGAAAATAGGGCGCCGCATCCGCGCCACAGCCCGCGCTCCACTGCCAGCCGAGTGTGTTGTTCGCGAGGTCCGTATCCACGAGCGTATCCCAAAACCACGCCGCTCCCTGCGTCCACGGGAGCCGCAGGTGCTTCACCAAAAATGACGCCACTACCATGCGCACGCGGTTGTGCATCCACCCCGTTTGCCAAAGTTGGCGCATCCCCGCGTCGACGATCGGGTAGCCCGTCTGCCCGCGCTGCCATGCGCGCAACTTTGCGCCGCCGGGATCATCCGCCCACGGAAATTTTAAAAACTCCTCGCGCAACGGCTGCTCCGGCGTCTGCGGAAAATGAAACAACTGGTGGTGGGCAAACTCCCGCCAGCCGATCTCGCAGAGAAAAACCCGCGCGCCGTTGCTCGGCGGAAACACGCCCGAATCCTTCGACCGCGCCCTCACCGCCGCCCACACCTGTCGCGGGCTCAGCTCGCCGAAGTGCAGCCATGGCGAAAGCATCGAGGTGCCGTCGCGGCCCGGGAGGTTGCGCACGTCCGCGTAATTTTCCATCGCCCGCGCCGCGAATTTCTTCAGCCGTGCCGCCGCCGCCGCCTCGCCCGGTTGCCACACCGCCCCGAAACCCGCGTCCCATTTTATTTTTGGCAACAGCCCGAGTTGCGCGATCTCCCGCGACTGCGGCCACTTTTCCGGCGCGGTGAATTGCCCGCTCGCCGCCAGCTTCACCGCCGCCGGCACGGGCAACTCCAGGCAATGTTTCCAGTAGGGCGTGAAAACCTGAAACGGTTTCCCCTGCTTGTTTTTGATCGTGTGCGGCTCAAACAGCAGCGCGCCGTTAAAACTCTTCGCCTCGACGCCGCTCGCCGCCAGCTCGGCCTTGATCGCCGCATCGCGCGCCCTTGCCTCCGGCTCGTAGCGCCGGTTCCAAACCACCGCTCCCGCTCCCGTGGCTTTCACCAGTGCTCGCAAAATTTCCGCCGGGTCGCCGCGCGCGATTACCAGTCGCGAGCCGCGCTCCCGTAGACTCGCGTCGAGCGCCACCAGCGCATGATGCAGCCACCAACGCCCCGCGCCCCCCATCGGCCAGCGACCTTCGCCGGCATCATCCAAAATATAAACCGGCACCACCGCGCCTCCCCCCGCCAACGCCGCGTTCAGCGCCGGGTTGTCCTGCAAGCGCAGATCCTGCCGAAACCAAACCAACGAGGGTGAAACCGCCTCAGCCATGCGCATTCAAAGGTAGGGGGGGTTATCCCTAACCACCCTCGTTACGCCCAGCCTCATCAGGGCGTTTAAGATAACCGCCCCTGCCGTTTTCGCGTCGCTCACAGCGCGTCCCGGTAAAGCTCCTCGTAGCCCCTCGACGCCCGCGTCCAGCTAAAGTCCCGCGCCATCGCCCGCTGCTGCGCCGCGGCGTAGCGTTCGCGGTCCGCGAACAACCTCAACGCGCGCGCCAATCCATCCGCCAGGCCCGCCACCGTGGGAGCGCACATCAGCCCAGTGCCGGTCGCCGGATTTTCATCGGTGTCGATCACCGTGTCGGCCAACCCGCCCACGCGGCTGACGATCGGCAGGGTGCCGTAAACCTGGGAATACATCTGGTTCAGCCCGCACGGCTCGAAGAGCGACGGCATCACAAAAAAATCGCTGCCCGCCTCGACCAGATGGCTCATGGCTTCGTCGAGCTTCGCGGTCAGCGTGATTTTCTGCGGCGCCTGCGCGGTCAGCGCGCGCACTTCGTCCTCAAGCCGTTTCGAGCCCGAGCCGAGGATGATGAGACGCACGTCTTCGTTCAGGAAAAAATCGCGGTTCTCGAGCAGCAGATCGACGCCTTTCTGCTCCGTCAGCCGGCACACCATGCCGAAAACCGGCCCCTTGAATTTCACGTCGAAGCCCACTCGTTTCAACAGCTCCGTCCGGCATGCCCCCTTGCCGCTCAGATCCGCCGCCGAGTAGCGCGCGGGCAGGTGCGCATCGATCGACGGGTTCCAGATCGAGTTGTCTACGCCGTTAAGCAGCCCCGACAAATCTTCCACGCGCGTCTGCACCACGCCATCCATGCCGCAGCCGAATTCCGGCGTCTGGATCTCCTGCGCGTAGCGCGGGCTCACCGTCGTCACGCGATCCGCAAACAGGATGCCGCCCTTCAGGAAACTGACCTGCGCGTAATACTCGATGCCGTCGATGTTGTAGAGCTCGTCGGGCAGATTCGTCAGGCCAAATTTCACGCCGGGAAACAGTCCCTGATAGGCGATGTTGTGAATCGTGAAGACCGTCTTGAGCGCCAGTGTCACGCCGTGCCGCCGCTCCGTCTCGCGCACCAGCAGCGGGAGCAGCGCCGCCTGCCAGTCGTGCGCATGCACGATGTCCGCCTGAATATCGAGGAGCCTCAAGGTCTCCGTCACGCCTTTGCAAAAGAAGATAAACCGCTCCGCATTGTCCTCGAAATCGCGTTCCCCATTCCCATACGGCGCGCGCCGGTCGAAATATTCCTCCCGGCAGATCAGGTAGATCGTCAGGTTTTTCCTTGGCGAAAACGCCCGCACTTCGCCCGAGACGAACTGGTCCCCGAGCTCGATCTTCAGCCGCAGTTTCGAAACCGCCTCCGCCGCGTCGCGATGCTCCAGCGCCGCCCGGTAGCCGGGCAGAAACACCGAGACTTCGTGCCCGCTGTCGGCCAGCGCGATCGCCAGCGCCCCCACCGCATCCGCCAGCCCCCCGGTCTTGATGTAGGGAAACAGCTCGCTGGCCGCATGGACGATTTTCATCGCCCAGCGCTAAACATGCGCTTTCGTTTCGCCAATCCCAAAGCTCGGCCTGCGCGCCGGGCCGCCAATCTTAACTATGACTCTCCGTGATCGACTGCTCGCCAAACTGCGCGAGCCGAATTACCGGCCGGCCAGCGAATTCACGCTCAGCCGCCTTCTCAACCTGAACAAAAAACAAAAGGGCCCGCTCGCCGTCGAGGTGCGCCGCCTGCTCTCCTCCGGCGAGGCCCGCCTCGTCCAAGGCGATCGCCTCCAGCTCGGCGGCACCGCCCCCGCGCCCACGTCCGATCTCAAGGCGCGGTTCAAAGCCCACACCCAAACTCGCGCCACCGCCGAGTCCCGCCCCATTTTCAAACCCGTCCCCCGCGGGGCCGCGCCGGCCACTCCCGCCGCCGCACAGCCCGCTCCCCGCTCCGCGAAATCCGTCGCGCCTCGTCAATCGTCACCGGCCGCCGCTTCTCCCTCCGCCGCTCCGACTCTTAACGCCGGCGAACTTTTCGGCCGCATCCAGTTCCGTGCCGGCGGCTCCGCCTTCGTCATCCCGCAGGACGATCCTCGCGGGCGCAATGCTCCCTCGATGCAGATCTTTCCCGAGGACACCGGCGTCGCCCTCCCCGGCGACCGTGTCGTCGTCCGCGCCTATCCCGGCCGCAAGGGCCGCAACCCCGGCGAGACCGTCGGCCGCGTCGTCCGGATCGTCACCCGCGAAAAAACTTCCGTCGTCGGCAACGTCATCCGTATGGGAAAAAATCTCGCGGTCATCCCTGACGATCCGCGTTTCACCCAGCAAATTCTCCTCTCGTCCGACGCCAAAAAATCTTCCGCCGCGCCCGCCGCCCAAGCCGGCGACAAAGTCGTGGTCCGCCTCCACGACTGGACCGAGCGCAACCGCCCCCTCACCGGCGAAATCACCGCGCGCCTCGGCCGCACCCACGAGCCCCGCGCCGAGCTCCTCGGCATTTTCGAAAAACATCATCTCGCGACCAGCTTCCCGCCCGAGGTCGAACGCGAGGCCGCCCTCCTCCCCGACCGCGTGCCCGCCGCCGACACCGCCGGCCGCCTCGACTACCGCGAGATCCCCGTCTTCACCATCGACCCCGACGACGCGAAAGATTTCGACGACGCCCTCTCCTACGAACTCGCGCCCAACGGCGACACCCGCATCGGCATTCACATCGCCGACGTTTCCAGTTACGTCCGCCCCGGCACCGCAATCGACATCGAAGGCCAGAACCGCGGCAACTCCACCTACCTCGTCGGCACGGTCATCCCGATGCTGCCCGAGAAACTTTCCAACGGCCTCTGCTCCCTCGTCGAAGCGCAGGACCGTCTCTGCAAAGCCGTCTTCCTCACCTTCGGAAAAAACGGCAAAATCAGCGAGACCACCTACGCCAACACCGTTATCCGCTCCCGGAAACGTCTCACCTACAAGCAAGCCTACGCCCTCCTTTTTACCGACGACCTCGCGAAAATCCGCGCCCTCCCACTCCCGCCGAAACACCAGACCGGCTCCACCGGTCGCGCGCTTCGCGATCTCACCGACCGCGAGTTGACCGATCTCCAGACCTGGATTCGCGCCCTCTGGAAAATCGCCGCCGGCCTCCGCCGCGACCGCATGGCCCACGGCAGCCTCGACCTCGACATGCCCGAGACGAAAATCTTCGTCGATCCCGAGGGCTACGCCGACCGCCTCGAAAAAATCGTGAACGACGAGAGCCACCAGCTCATCGAGGAGTTCATGCTCGCCGCCAACGAAGCCATCGGCCGTCTCACCCGCACGCAAAAACTCCCCTCGCTCTACCGCGTCCACGACGACCCCGACGCCGAGCGCCTCGCCGAGTTTCGCCAGCTCCTCATCACCTTCGGCGTTCAGATTGGCGATCTCACCCAACGCAAGGAAATCGTCCGTCTCCTTCAGATCCTCAGCACGCACCCGCAAGGCTACACGCTCCGCAGCCAGCTCCTCCGCAGCCTCCAAAAAGCCTGCTACCGCGCCAAGCCCGACGGCCACTACGGCCTCCACAAAAAAGATTACACGCACTTCACCTCGCCCATCCGCCGCTACTCCGACCTCGTCGTCCACCGCGTCCTCCAAAGCTACCTCGTGAAACACGAGGGCTATGCGCCCCAACCCGGCGGCGATCCCGGCTACAACGCCGCCACCGCCGAGCGCCTCGGCGAACACCTCAGCCTGACCGAGCAAAACTCCACGCTCGCCGAGCGCGAAAGCGTGAAGATCAAGATCCTCGAATTCTTCGAGCGCGAACTCGACAAGAAGCCCCGCACTCGTTTCGCCGCCGTCATCACCGACGTCCGCCGGCACGGTTTCTTCGTCGAGCTGATCGAGTCGATGACCTTCGGTTTTGTTTCCGCCGATTCGCTCGGCGAGGACAACTGGGTGTTCAACGAAGACACCCACGCGCTCACCGGCCGCCGCACGAAAAAAACCTTCGCGCTAAACGGCCGCCTCGATGTCGTCGTGGAAAAAGTCGACCGCTTCCAGCGCCTGATCGATTTCCGCCCGGCCGACTGAGGTGGCGAGACCGCCCGTTTCGATCTGCCCGGTCGCGAAGCCGATTTACTGCCGCAGCCCTTTCCTCACGCGGGAAATTTCCACCGCGCGCTTGCCTCCGCCCCGTCTCCGCGTCCTCTGCGTTTAACCAAATCCGCCCGCATGTCGCACTACACTTTCTCCTCCACCTTCCGCGCAGTCTATGATCGCGCCACCGCCCGCTACGCCCAAGGCGGCGCCACTTCCGCCAACCTCCTCACCGCCGAAGACATCGCCTTTCTTGCCGCCAACGGGATCACCGCCCAAAACCTCTTCGACTACGTCGATGACCTCGCCAACTACGGCGAACCCGATTTCCCCCAAGCCCTCGGCATCGAGCTGGTCCGGCGCGATTATTTTCTCAACGTCCAGCACGCCCGCCCCTCCGCCATCGTGCTCGACCCGGCCTCGCTCCCGCCCAAGACCGCCGCCGTGCGCGGCCTCGAATGGCTTCCCCGGCTGATTCCGAAAGCAAAAGCCAAGCTCCGCGGCGAACTCCCCTCCTCTCTCATGTATGGCTGCGGCGGCGACCGCGCGTTTTTCCAGCAGCACGACATCCTGCCCCACGAGTTCTTGAATCTCGTCTGGCGGCACGAAAGCGACGACGAAGCGATCGTCGATTGGGTCATGCGCCGCTCCTCCGCGCATTCCAGTTAACTGTCAAAGCAACGGCAGATTTGCCTCGCCCCCGCCCCCTCGCACCTTGGTTCGCAGCTCTCACCCCCATGGCCAAATTTACCCTGCAAGTTAACGGCCAGTCCCGCTCCGTGGACGTGGCTCCCGACACGCCCCTCCTCTGGGTGCTCCGCGACTCCCTCGAACTCGTCGGCACCAAATTCGGCTGCGGCGTCGGCATGTGCGGCGCCTGCACCCTCCACCTCAACGGCGTGCCCACCCGCGGCTGCATGACCCCCGTCTCCACGGTCGGCCGCAAGCAGGTCACCACCATCGAGGGCCTCTCCGCCGACGGTTCGCACCCGCTCCAAAAAGCCTGGTGCGAACTCGACGTCGCCCAATGCGGCTACTGTCAGGCCGGCCAGATCATGACCGCCGCCGCCTTGCTCAAGGAAAACCCCAAGCCCGGCGATCAGGACATCGACGATGCCATGGCCGGCAACCTCTGCCGCTGCGCCACCTACCTCCGCATCCGCGCCGGCATCAAGCTCGCCGCCGCCCATGGAGGTGGCAAATGAGCACGCCCACGTTCGCTAACCGCTCAATTGATCGCCGCGATTTCCTGAAATTCTCCGCCCTAGCCGGCGGCGGCCTCGTGCTCGGATTTTATCTCAAGTCTGCCGGTTCCGCCTTTGCCGCCGAGGTCGTCAAGCCCGCCACTGGAGCCGATTTCAAGCCCAACGCCTTCATCCGCATCGCGCCCGACGGCGTCGTCACGCTCGTCTCCAAGCAGCCCGAAATCGGCCAGGGCATCAAAACCTCGCTGCCGATGATCATCGCCGAGGAACTCGAGGTGAACTGGAAGGATGTCGTCATCGTCCAAGGCGATCTCGACGCGGCCTACGGTGGCCAGAGTGCCGGCGGCAGCCGCTCCACGCCGAATAATTACAACGAGTTTCACAAGCTCGGCGCGACCGCGCGCACGATGCTCGTCGAGGCCGCCGCCCAAACTTGGGGCGTGCCGGCCACCGAGTGCCGCGCCGCCAGCAGCGCCGTCCATCACGCCGCCACCAAGCGCACCCTCGGCTATGGCGAACTCGTCGCCAAGGCCGCCACGCTCCCGGTGCCCCCGACGGCCGATGTGCAGTTGAAAGACCCGAAGGACTACAAGCTCCTCGGCACGCGCATCGGTGGCGTGGATAATCCGAAGATCGTCACCGGCCAGCCGCTCTTCGGCCTCGACACGAAACTGCCCGGGATGCTTTACGCCGTTTACGAAAAATGCCCCGTCTTCGGCGGCAAGGTCGTCAGCGCCAACACCGATCAGATCAAGGCGCTCCCCGGCGTGAAGGACGCGTTCATCATCGAGGGCACTTCCAACCTTTCCGGCCTCATGCCCGGCGTCGCCATTGTCGCCGATTCGACGTGGACCGCCTTCAGCGCCCGCAAACAACTCAAGGTCACTTGGGACGAAGGCAAAACCGCCAACGACAGTTGGGACGCCTTCACCGCCAAGGCCACCGAACTCTCCAAACAACCCGGCACCGCCACTGTCCGCAAGGACGGCGATGTCACCGCCGCGCTCGCCACCGCCGCGAAAACCATCGAGGCCGCCTACAGTTATCCGTTCATCTCGCACGCCAGCATCGAGCCGCAGAATTGCACCGCCGTTTTCAAAGATGGCGGCTTCGAAATCTGGGCCCCCTCGCAAAACCCCGGTGGCGCGCAAGGCGCCATCGTCAGCCAGTTCGGCGTGGCGAAGGAAAAAGTCCTCGTCCACCTCACCCGCAGCGGCGGCGGTTTCGGCCGGCGCCTCAGCCAGGACTACGTCGTCGAAGTCGCGGCCATCGCGCAAAAACTCAATGGCGCTCCGGTGAAACTTACCTGGACCCGCGAGGACGATCTGCGGCACGACCAATACCGTGCGGGCGGATTTCATTTCCTCAAGGGCGGAGTCGATACCGCCGGCAAAGTCGTCGCGTGGCAAAACCACTTCGTCACCTTCGGCTCGATCAGCGCCGGTCGCGGCAACGACACCACCATGGCGCTGCGTCCCGGCAGCGGCGCCGGTCTCGACGGCGATCAGTTCCCCTCCCGCTTCCTCGCCAACTGCCTCACCGAGCAAACCGTGATGGAATGCGGCATCCCCATGGGCCCGTGGCGCGCGCCCGGCAACAACGTGTTCTCCTTCGTGATGCAGGGCTTCATCGACGAACTCGCCCACGCCGGTGGACGCGACCCGCTCGAGCTCCGGCTCGAGTTACTCTCGCAGAAATCCGGCGGCAACTACGACGCCGCCCGCATGATCGCCGTCGTGAAACTCGTCGCGGAAAAAGCCGGCTGGAATCCGAAAAAATTCCCGCGCGGCCAGGGTCAGGGCATCGCGTTTCACTTCAGTCACCAAGGCTACATCGCGCAAGTCGCCGAAGTCACCGTGTCGAAGGAAGGTCAGGTCAAGGTGGACCGCTTCGTCTGCGTGTGCGATGTCGGCGCGCAAATCGTCAACCTCAGCGGCGCGGAAAACCAAGTGCAGGGCTCCATCGTCGATGGCATCGGCGCCGCCATGTTTCAGGAACTCAACCTCGAGCGCGGCCGCATCACGCAGGGCAATTTCAACGAGTATCCCATGCTCCGGATGCCCGACGCCCCCGCCCAGATCGAGGTGCATTTCCTGAGCACCAACAACCCCACGACCGGCCTCGGTGAGCCCGCCATCCCGCCCGTCGCACCCGCGCTCTGCAACGCGATCTTCGCCGCCTGCGGCAAACGCATCCGCCAATTCCCCCTCTCCCGCACCGACCTCCGCTGGAGCTGAGCCCTCCGTCCTCGCTATTTCTCCGAGGTAGGGACGGTTATCCCTAACCGTCCTCACTACGCGCCGCTATTCCGGTTCGCGCGTTGAAATTGAAATCCCCTTTACCCCAGGAAGTGGCGCGCAACACCGGGGTGTGTTGCACCAGCGCGATGCTTTGAGATACTCGCCCCATGTCCATCGGCCGCCGCGACTACATCCTCACGATGATCGAGCAGATCGGTGAACTGCTCGCGCAGCTCACCACCCGTCGCGCGAGCGCCGAGCACCAGCAAGCCGCGTCCTCGCAGGAAGCCCTGCAATCCATCGTGCAATCCTGCGAACGCCTCTTCGGCATGGAGGCGACGCGACTGTTTCAATTCACGCCCGAGCAGCACTTCCTCATGCTCGCCGAAGCCGAGTCACCCGAAAACGCCCGCGACAAAATCCTTCTCTACGCCGCCCTCTGCGCCGAAGCCGGCCGGACCTACGTGCTGCTCGGCAAACCCGCGATGGCCCGCCACTCCGCCACCAATGCCCTCCGCCTCACGTTGAAAGCACAACAATCCTACGGCACCGAAAGCCTGCCGCTCTTCGCACCCAACGTCACCGACCTGCTCGCCACGCTGAAAGACGCCCCTCTCGACACCGAGACGGTTGAACTCGTCAACGCCCGGCGGACCTGAATTTCACTCGTGAAATTTGTCGCTCGCGCCAGTTGGGTGAGTAGCACTGTTCGGCAAAGAACATGAATTCATCCGAAAAGAAATACTTTGGCCCATGGCTTAAATTCCATCGGGCGCCGAATCCACAAGCAGAGATTTCAAAAATGCGGCGGCACTACTGGCCCATCATTACCGTGATGCCACTCATAGCCGGGGCGTGGACTTTCATTCTTCCGGAAACCGGGTTGTTCGGGATCGGACTCATTATCGGTGTGATCGTCGGTATTCTTTGTGTCTATGAAGCCCGGCTCGGCGCGATGAAAAGAATCTGGTCCACGCTCGAAGAAGTGGTCGACTGGGATCGTTTGGAGGGAAAATTAAATAACCCTCCAGCTCCGACGTTGGCTCCATCTGTCGGAGACAAAAACTGACTTACAACAGCTCCCCCTGGACCCCGCCCTCTGGTTTCACCCCGAGAAACTTCCCATACCGCTCGATCCAGTCGTCGAGTTTGTCCGTGTAGTAGGTCGGATCGTAAGGTGACACCATCGCGTCGAACAACTCCACCGGACGCGCGCGCTGCCAGTCGCTCGTTTTCCCCTTTTGCTTCGGCGTGATGTAGTAGGTCACGCGATCTCCCATCCGCGGGCGCGGCGTGATTTGCAGCGCCGCTTCGGCTGACGCGCGGCGCGGTTTGCCGCCTTCGGCGATCCAGCGCTCGTAGGTATCCGGGTTCATGCTGAGCGTCTCGCTCTTCGCCAGTTCGGCCACCGGCACGGCGCGCGCGGCAAACCTCAGCCGGTAATCCTCCACGACCGGCAGTGGTGAATCCGTCGACGCCCCGACGAGAAAATGGAAAAGCTGCCGCGAGAGTTTACGCAGATAGGGCTCCGTGCCGCGCGAGCGCAGCGCGCTGCCGCGCAGCGTGAGTTTCTTCCCGTCGTAGAGCGCGTAGTTCTTCGCCTTGTAGCAAAACATCGCCGCATAGCGGCCGTCGTATTCGAGCTCGATGCCCGCCGGCAGAATCGGTTCGACCAGCGCCAGCAGGGTCTCGGGCGCGTCGAAATATTTTTCCGACGACAGATAAATCCCATCCGTGTCCGCCTCCAGGATCGTGCAACCGTGCTTCGCAAATTCGTCGATCAACGCCTGCAACAACTCGCGCCCGCGCCGCGTGACTTCCGCCGCCAGTTCGCCGTCGCCGAACCGCGCGCCGGAAAAACCCAAATAGCCGTAGAACGAGTTGATGAGGATTTTGAAGTTGGCCTGTCGCGCCTGCGCCTCGGCGCGCTCGTCCTCGGTCGCGCCGGTTTTGGCAATCTGCTTGAATTTCAGGCGATACTCGCGGAGGCGTTTCAGCAGCGGAATGAAGACGCCGAGCGTGTCGTTCTTCGGCGTGCGCGCGATCTGGAGCAGGAGGCTCGGGTAGAGCGAGGCGACGTCGAAGTGCAGCACGTGTTTGAAC
>JANYBX010000538.1 GCA_025360615.1 Opitutia bacterium | reverse complement strand
CTGCTCGACCGGCACGCTCTCCCCCTACGGCAACAACGGCCATGCCCACATCGCCACCTCCTACAAGTTCATCTACAACCCCGACCACATCCACTTCCGCACCCTCTTTCAATTCATCGACGGCGAACCGCGCGCCGTCTGGGATCACGCGCTTTTTCTCCGCCGCATTCTCTTCCCGGTCCTCACCTACCCGTTCATGAAAATCTGGGGCTTCGAGATCGGTGGCGCCATCGGCAGCCTCGTTCTCAGCACCGCCGCGTTGATCTTTTTCCTCATTCTCCTCCGCCGTTTCATCGGCGAACGCGGCGCGATTTTCGCCGGCTGGCTCCTCGCCCTCTATCCGGGTGCGGCCTACTGGGGCGGCCTCCCCTACGTTTACTCGATTATTTTTCCCGCGTGCCTGCTCCTCACCATCGGCCTGCTCGCCCTGCGCGCCACCGATTCGCTCGCGCGCGTCGCGTGGATCTCGCTGCTGATGGGCGTCTGCTATCTCGGCTACGACCTCATCGTGTTTTTCCTGCCGGTCAGTCTCTTCGTGCTGCTCGCACGCCGGCGCTGGATCGCCGCCGGCCTCGCCGCACTCTGCCAAATCGCCCCGCTCGCCGCCTGGTTGTATTTCCTGAGCCACGGCCTCCATCAGAATCTCAACAACTCCAACTCCGCCGCCTTCGGGGTCGTCCTCAACTCCTACACTCATCTCACCTCCGATCTCCCCGGTTGGTGGCAAATCGCCCAGCCCGCACCCGGCATCGCGCTCAACGTCTTCTTCGGCTCCGGTTTTCTTTTTCTCCCCGCGCTCTTCCTCCTCGTGATCGCCGTCAACGCCCTCACCTCGCGCATCCGCTTCACTTCCGTCGAGGTCGGCCTGCTCGGCCTCGCCGCCGCGCTCTTCCTCTTCAATAACCTCGCCCCCGACTACATTGGCCCGTGGCAAATGCGCGGCACGTGGATCGCGCGTATTTACCAACCCGTCTTCCCCGCCCTCGTTCTTTTTTGCGCGCGCTGGTTTGAGGCGCTCCCGCCACTCGCCCCCCGCGCCCGCCGCGCCCTCGCCGTCGCCTTCCTCGCGTTCGGCCTCGGCAACGCCCTCGTGATCTTCGGCCCGATTCTGAACAACCCCCTCGGGATTTCCGAAAACGCCTTCTTCGCCTTCGCCGACTCGATGGCCTCCCACTCCCTCTACGAGGACAACCTCCGCAGCATGGGCCGCCGCCCCCTCGGCTTCCGTTACGAGGGTCCGTGATCCGACCAAACCGCGGAGTTTTTTACCGCGGATTACGCAGATGCAACGGATGGATTTTCGTTTGCGGTGCCTCTATCCGCCTCATCCGCGCAATCCGCGGTAAAAAAGATCGGCGGCTTCCAAGCGGCTGCGGTAAACACCCAGACTGTTTCCTCCGATTTTTGCGCCTCTTGCGCTTTTTTGCGGCCAATTCGAATCGCGAAACTTAGATCGGCTCATCGCGAAATCGCCATTGTCCCCCGCCGCCGCGTGCGTTTCGCTTCCGCCTTCATGTCGCCCGAAACCCTCGCGCCGCTCCACGCCCGCATGGTGCTCATCCGCACCTTCGAGGAATCCGTGCTCGCGCTCTTCGCCCAAGGCGAACTCTTCGGCACCACTCACACCTGCCTCGGGCAGGAAGCCGTCGCCGTCGGCGTCCTCTCCCAAGTCACCCGCGACGACGTCGTCTTCAGCAACCACCGCTGCCACGGCCACTACCTCGCGCTCTTCGACGACCCCGCTGGCCTGATGGCCGAGCTCATGGGCCGCACCACCGGCCTCTGCGGCGGCGTCGGCGGCAGCCAGCATCTCCACCGCGAAAATTTTTATACCAACGGCGTCCAAGGCGGCATCGTCCCCTGCGCCGCCGGCATGGCGCTCGCCGAGAAATTCAAAAAAACCGGCCGCATCGCCGTCGTCTTCCTCGGCGATGGCACCCTTGGCGAAGGCGTCGTCTACGAAACGCTCAACCTTGCCTCGCTCTGGCAACTCCCACTCCTCTTCGTCGTCGAGGCCAACGGCTTTGCCCAGTCGACTCCGACCGCCCTCCAACTCGCCGGCAGCATCACGCAACGCGCCGCCGCCTTCGGCCTCCGCACCGCCGAGGGCGATGGCAATGATCTCGCCGCCGTCGCTACGCTCGCCGCCGACGCCGTCGCCTACGTCCGCCGCGAAACCAAACCCTTCTGGCTCGTCCTAAATACCTACCGCCTCGGTCCGCACAGCAAAGGCGACGACCATCGCCCCGCCGAGGAACTCCTCCGCGCGCACGAGCGCGACCCCCTCGCGCGGCTCTGCGCCAGAGTTACCGCCCCCGCCATCGCCGCCGCCAAGACGGACGCCCGCGCCCGTATCGCCGCCGCCATCGCCGCCGCCCGCGTCGCGCCGTTCCCCACCGCCGCCGCCTAAACGAAAATGGAACGCTGCGCCCCCGTCCTCAATCGCTCGCTTCACGCGCTCTTCGCCGAGCGCGCCGACGTGATTCTCCTCGGCGAAGACCTGCTCGATCCCTATGGCGGCGCGTTCAAAGTCAGCGCCGGCCTCTCCACGAAATTTCCCGACCGCGTCCTCACCACGCCCATCAGCGAAGCCGCCATCGTCGGCGTGGCCGGCGGTCTCGCGCTCCGCGGCCTGCGGCCCATCGTCGAAATCATGTTCGGCGATTTCACCACGCTCGCCGCCGACCAGATCATCAATCACCTCGCGAAATTCCGCGGCATCTACCACGGCCAAGTTTCCTGCCCCGTCGTCATTCGCACCCCGATGGGCGCGCGTCGCGGCTACGGCCCCACGCACAGCCAGTCGCTGGAGAAAATTTTCCTCGGCATCCCCGGCCTCACCGTCGTTGCCCCGAGCCGCCACCACGAACTCGGCGAACTTCTCCGCCGCGCCGTCGTCGATTCCACCGATCCCGTTCTCTTCATCGAAAACAAGGCGATGTATGCCCAGCCCCACGAGCCGCCCGTCGCCGGCCGCGTGGCCGAATTTTCCACCCGCACGACCGCCGACCGTTTTCCGACACTCACGTTTTCCCTGAATGATTTCGCTCCGCCCGATCTCACGATCGCGACCTACGGCGGCATGACCCCGCTCGCGCTCCAAGCCGCCCTCGAACTCGCGATGGAACACGAACTCTTCGCCGAGATTATCGTCCCCAGCCAGCTCAGCCCACTCCCCACCGCGGAACTTCTCACGTCGCTCTCCGCCAGCCGCCGTCTCCTCGTCGCCGAGGAAGGCACACTCACCGCCGGCTGGGGCGCCGAAGTCGTCGCGCGCCTCATGGACACCGCCGACTTCCCGTTCGCCTCCGCCCGCGTCGCCGCCGCAAACTCCATCATTCCCACCAGCCGCCCGCTCGAAGACGCCATGCTCCCCCAGCCCGCCGACCTCATCGCCGCCGCGATCAAGCTCACCTCGTCCCCACGCCGTTGATGAAACCCATCGTCGTCGAACAATCCGATCTCAACAGCGAGACCGCCATCCTTGTCTCCTGGTCCGTCGCCGACGGCGCGACCGTCGCACGTGGCGACACGATCTGCATCGCCGAAACCACCAAGGCCGCCATCGAAGTCCCCGCTCCCGCCGCCGGCCAAATTTTCCACGCCTTCCCCACCGGCGCGACCATCGCCTTTAACCGCCCCATCGCTTATATCGCCGAATCGGCCGCCGAGTTCACCGAAGCGGAGCTAAGTGCCCGCGCGATCATTGTGACCGCCGCCTCGACGGTGAAGGCCACCTCGACGGTAAAGGCCACGAAAAAAGCCCGTCAGCTCGCCGCCCAACACGGCCTCTCCCTCGACACCTTCTTTCCCTCGAACGCCCTCATCACCGAAGCCGACGTCTACGCCGCCCTCGGAAAAACACCTCCATCTCCCGCCGCCACCACGATCATCGCCCAGCCCGCCCCGCTTCCCTCCGACGGCGCGCGCGTGCTCATTCTCGGCGCCGGCCTCGGCGCGATGCAGGTCATCGACATCCTGCTCAACGACCCGCAGCTCAAACCTGTCGGTTGCCTCGACGACGATCCCGCCACGCACGGCCAGTCCCTCTTCGGCGTCCCCGTCTGGGGCGCACTCGCCCAGCTCGAGGCACTTTGGTCCGCCAAAAAATTCACCCACGCCATCGTCGCCATCAGCACCCACATCGCCGTCCGCAAAACCCTTTTCACCCGCGCCCGCGCCTTGGGCATTCCGTTCGTCAACGCCATCGATCCCACCGTGCGCTTAAATCGCGGCGTCGTCCTCGGCACCGGCAACGTCCTTTGCAGTCAGGTCCACGTCGGCGTCGCCACCGTCCTCGGCGACAACAATTTCATCAGCTCGCACACGAGCATTGAGCACCACAACACCTGGGGTTCGCACAACACCGTCGGCCCTGCCTGCGCCACGTCCTCCCGCGCGCTCGTCGGCGACGAAGTTCTCTTCGGCACCGGAATTTTCCTGCAACCCGGCGTTGGCATCGGCAGCCGCGCCCGCATCGCGTCCGGCGCCGTAATCACGCAAAGCATCCCGGATGATCACGCCGTGAAAATGCGCGCGCAGTATCAAGTCACGCCCATCTCTCCCTAAGCCTCCCCACGCCGTCTTTTTTTCGCGTCCGTTTCGCGCCTTTCGCGGGCCACTTCCAAAAAAAACAAAGCTCTCACCTTGCCTGCCGCCCCCGCCCCCAACTCCCTCGACGCCTCCGCCGCCCACTACCAAAGCGACGCGGGCCGCCTCGACGCCGATTTCGTCAACCACTACACCGAGCTCCTCCAACGCCCGTGGTTCACCGGCGCGCGCGCCCTCCAGCTCGGCCTCGGCAACGGCGCTCTCGCCCGCCAGCTCGCCCCGCACTTTCAAGCATTCACCATCGTCGAAGGCTCCTCCGCCATCGTCGCCGATTTCAAAAACCCGCCCGCCAACTGCCGCGTCGTCACCTCATTCTTCGAGCAGTTCACACCGCCCGCGCCCGCCGACCGCATTTTCGGCAACCACATGCTTGAACACGTCGACGATCCCGTGGCCGTGCTCCGCCGCACCCGCGACTGGCTCGCGCCCGAGGGCCGTGCACTCTTCACGGTTCCAAATGCCGGCTCACTTCATCGTCGCATCGGCGTCGAACTCGGCCTGCTCCCCGCCACGAATTCGCTCAACGCCCAAGACCACGTCCTCGGCCATCGCCGCGTTTACACCGCCGCCGAGTTCCGCGCCGATCTGGAAAAAGCCGGCTACGTCGTCGAACAACTTCACGGCTACATGCTCAAGGTCGTTTCCAACTCGCAGATGAAAACGTGGAACCGCGATCTCATCGACGCCACCTACCGCGTCAGCCTCACGCTCCCCACCGAGTTCTGCGCAAACCTCTTCGCCGTCTGTAAAAAATAAAAATGTCCGTCGTCCCGTCCATCTCGCCGCACCTCCCGATTTCCTCCGCCGGGATGCGCGTGCCCTACAACGATCTTCACGCGCAATACCTCACGCTCCAGCCCGCGATCGACGCCGCCATCGCGCAAACCCTCCGCGACTCCGCCTTCATCCGCGGCCCCGCCGTCGAGAATTTCGAACGCGCCTTCGCCGCCGCCGTCGGCGCGAAACACGGCGTCTCCACCGCCAACGGGACCGACGCCCTCTACATCGCCTTCCGCGCCCTCGGCCTCCAGCCCGGCGACGAGGTCATCACCTCCGCGCACTCGTGGATCGCCTCCTCGGAAACCATCACACAAGCCGGCGGTAAAGTCGTCTTTGCCGACACCGATCCCGCCACGTTCACGATCGATCCGGCCGACATCGCGCGCAAAATCACCCCGCGCACCCGCGGCCTCGTTCCCGTCCACCTCTACGGCCAACCCGCCGATATGGATGCGATCATGGCCCTCGCGAAAAAGCACCACCTCTGGGTCGTCGAGGACTGTGCCCAAGCCCACCTCGCGCGCTATCGCGGCCAGACCGTCGGCACCTTTGGCCACGCCGCGACGTTCTCCTTCTACCCCGGAAAAAATCTCGGCGCGATGGGCGACGCCGGCGCGCTCGTGACCAACGACGATACGCTCGAAAACTTCGCCGCCATGTTCGCCCGCCACGGCGGCCGCAACAAGGGCACGCACGAAATCGAAGGCATCAACAGCCGCCTCGACGGCCTCCAAGCCGCCATCCTCAACGTCAAACTCCCCCACCTCGCCGCGTGGACGCAGGCGCGCCAGCACCTCGCGCGCGACTACGATGCCCGTCTCGCCGGCGTCGGCGATCTCGTGTTGCCCGTCGTCGCCGAGGGCCGCGAACACGTTTACCACATCTACGCCGTCCGCACGCGCCACCGCGACGCCCTCCGCGCCCACCTCTCCGCTCGCGGCATCCAGTCGCAGGTCAACTATCCCGTCGCGCTCCCGTTTCTTCCCGCGTATCGGCGTCTCGGCCACACGCCCGCCGATTTCCCCGTCGCCCACGCGCATCAGTCGCAGACGCTTTCGCTCCCGCTCTACCCTGAGATCACGCCCGCGCAGATCGACTACGTGATGGCCGAAATCAAAACCTTCTTCGCGACCGCGCGCGCCTGATCGCCATGTGCGGCATCGCCGGCCTCTTTAATTTCAACGCCGCGCCCGTCATCCGCGACGAGCTCGCGCGCTTCACCGATTCCCTCGCGCACCGCGGCCCCGATGGCCGCGGCCTCATGCTCGACGGCCCTCTCGGCCTCGGTCATCGCCGCCTTTCCATTCTCGATCTCAGCCGCCGCGGACGTTGCCCGATGGCCTTCGAGGATTCAGTGCCCGTCGCCACCGGCGCGCGCCTGCGCGGAAAAATCGCCACGCTCACCGCCGACGGCTGCGAAGACGCCGCGCTCACGCCCCACCGCTACTGGCTCACCTACAACGGCGAGATCTACAACTTCCTCGAGCTGCGCCGCGAACTCACCGCGATGGGCCACCGTTTCCGCACCGAGACCGACAGCGAAGTCGTCCTCGCCGCCTACGCGCAATGGGGCGAAGCCTGTCTCCATCGCTTCAACGGCATGTGGGCCTTCGCCCTCTGGGATCGCCGCGAGCGCACGCTCTTCCTCGCCCGCGACCGCTTCGGCGTGAAGCCGCTCTATTACGCGCACACCCCTCAGCGTTTCGCCTTCGCGTCCGAGATGAAAGCGTTTCTCGCGCTCGATAATTTCCAGCCCGCGCTCAACCGCGAACTCGTTCCCGCCTATCTCCAGAGCGCCTACTCCGTCGAGGGCACGCGCCCCGACACGCTCTTTGCCGGCGTGCGACGCCTCCCCGCCGGCCACGTGCTGCGCGTGCGAGCCGATGGCACCGCGCACGTCAGCCGCTGGTGGGAAACAGGCGATCATCTGCCCGCCGTGCCCACGCGCTACGAGGATCAGGTGGCGCAGTTCCGCGAACTCTTCGTCGATTCCACGCGTCTCCGCCTCCGCAGCGATGTGCCCGTCGGCACGTGCCTCAGCGGCGGCGTCGATTCGAGCGCCGTCGCCTCGACGATGGCGCACCTGCACCGCACCAGCGGCGCCGACCTCGCGCGCACGCCCGGCGACTGGCAGCGCGCCTTCATCGCCGATTTCCCCGACACCGCCCTCAACGAGCGCGCCTACGCCGACGAAGTCGTCGCCCACACCGGCGCGAAACCGCACTACTGGCGCTTCGATCAACAGGAAGCCGTGCAACACGTCCTCGCCTCCGTCTGGAGCATGGAGGAAGTTTACGGCGGCCTCGCGACGCCCGTCTGGTGTCTCTACCGCGAACTGCGCCGCACCGGAGTGCTCGTCTCCCTCGACGGCCACGGCGGCGACGAACTCCTCGGCGGCTACGCGTGGTATCTCGACTGGATGCAGACGCAGGCCAACGCGAACCTCTACCGCGATTTCCACTCGACGCTCCTCCCCGCGATCCTGCGCAACTTCGACCGCTGCTCGATGGCGCACGGCATCGAGGTCCGAATGCCGTTCATGGACTGGCGGCTCGTGACGTTTGCGCACGCCCTCCCCGCCGACAGCAAACTCGGTGCCGGCTACACGAAACGCGTTCTCCGCGACGCGATGGCCGGCCTCATGCCCGACCG
>JANYBX010000530.1 GCA_025360615.1 Opitutia bacterium | reverse complement strand
AGCGCGCCCCACAGGTTCACCGTGCCGCTGAACACGCGGTCGCCCTTCGCTTTCTCCACCGGCGCCGCCTCACCCGTGAGCGTGGACTCGTCGCTCGCGCTCCGGCCTGCGACCACGTTGCCATCCGCCGCAAACGCCGCGCCCGGCTTCACCCGCACGCACTGCCCGACCTGCAACGTCTCGACCGCGACTTCGCTTTCGCTCCCGTCCGCGAGCACGAGCGTCGCAAATTTCGGCGCCGATTTGAGCAGCGAACTCACCGCGCGCTGCGTGCGATCCAGCGCAAACTCCTCCATCGCCCCCGAGGCGGAAAACAAAAACAGCAGCAGCACCGCCTCGCCCCACGCGCCGATGGCCATCGCGCCCGCCGCCACGATCAGCATCAAAAAATGAATGTCGATCGCGCCCTTCCGCAGGTTCGCCCACGTGTCGATCGCCGCGTCCCAACCGCCCGCCACCGCGCCCGCGAGGAAAAAAACTTTCGCCACCCACGGCACGCCCGGCGCGAAATGCCCCGCGAGCACGCCGCCGATTCCCGCCGCGCCACACGTCGCCGCCAGCGTCGCCAGCATCCTCCATTCGGGCTCGCCCGCCTCCTCGCCGGCTTGAAACTCGGGCCATTCCATCTCGCGCCAGAGCCAGAGTTTTTCCGCCGTCACGCAGCTGTCCCGCCCGAGCACCAGCGCGCCGCCTTCGTGGCGCAGCGTGTAACCCGCCGGCGCCTTCATCGCCGCGTGTGCCGCCACCTGCACATCGACGGCCGCGATCGTCGCCGCCAGTTTTTCCTCCAACAACGTCAGGTCCACCGCTCCGATCGTCGCCGCCGCCATCGTGTGCGCGGCCGGATCGATTCGCACCGCGCTCACGCCCGGCTGCGTCCGCAAAAAACGCACGAGGTCATCAACCCAGTTGTCTTCCAGCTTCGTTGGCGCGCTCGTGCTCACGGCGGCGAACTGAGCGCACGCCCCGCCGCGCCGCAAATTCATTTGCGCCACCCCCGCCTCGATTCATTGGTTGGCAGACTCACGCTCGAAACATGATTGGAATTCGCGACGACACCACCTCCGCCCCCCGGCCTCCCAGCCGGGCCCCGGAACTCGCCGCGAAGATTTTCGCCGAGGGCGGCTGGCTCCACGACGGCCTGAAGCTCGAGCACCGCCCGCAACAGGAGACGATGGCCCGCGCCATCGCCGCCGCCCTTAAATCCGACGAACCACTCCTCTTCGAGGCCGGCACCGGCGTTGGCAAATCCCTCGCCTACCTCGCGCCCGGCATCATCCACGCCGTCGACCAGGAGCGGCAGCTCATCGTCTCTACGCACACGATTTCCCTGCAGGAACAGCTCGAGTCGAAAGACCTCCCGCTCGTCCGCCGGCTCTTCAAGACGCAGCCCGATCTCGCCCGCTACGTCGAGTTTCGCTCGGCCGTTCTCCTCGGTAAATCAAACTACCTCTGCACCACCCGGCTCGCCCAAGCCCTCGTGGATCGCACCAGTCTTTTCGCCGACGCCGACTACGACGAACTCCAACGCCTCGCCGGCTGGGCCGAGACCACCGACACCGGCCTCCGTCACGACCTGCGCCCGCCGCCGCGCGCCGAGATCTGGGACGCCGTCAATGCCGACTCCTCCTCCTGCTCGCGCAAACACTGTGACCCGGCGAAATGTTTCTACCAGCGCGCCCGCGCCCGCATCCGCTCCGCGCACGTCATCATCATCAACCACGCGCTCCTCTTTGCCCTCATCAACACCGGCGGCGCGAAAGCCAGCGCCGCGTCCGCCGACGTGCGCGGCGTGCTCTTCCCCGAGGATTTCCTCGTGCTCGACGAGGCGCACACCGTGCCTGAGGTCGCCACCGCCAACTTCGGTTTCAACCTCAGCAGCTACGGCGTGGATCGCGCGCTCAAATATCTTTTCAACCCGCGCACCAAGCGCGGCCTCCTCCGCAAACTCGGCGGGCCCGAGGCGCAGCAGCTCGTCGTCGACGCCCTCGACGCCGCGAAACTTTTTTTCGATTTCCTCGCCGGCACGCTCCTCGCCCAGCGCGCCATCGTCCGCGTCCGCGAAGCCGGCGTCGCCGAGCCCACGCTCGACGGCCCGCTCGGCGCCCTCGAGCGTCTCGTCGCAAAACTCGCCGACAAGCTCGACGAGGGCCGCCCGCGCGACGAACTCCTCGAGCAGAAAACCCGCCTCAAGGGCATCCAGGCCGGGCTCACCGAATGGCTCAACGTCGCCGACGCCGGCCACGTTTACTGGGCGGAGCGCGGTGGCCGGAAGCAGACCATCGTCACCCTCCGCAGCGCGCCCATCGACGTCGCTCCCGAGCTGCGCCGGCATCTTTTCGGCTGCGGCGTGAGCGTCGTCTGCACGAGCGCCACCCTCGCGATGGGCGGCAGCATCGAGCCGTTCGCCAAGCGGATCGGCGCCGATTCCGCGCGCAGCGAGATCGTCCACTCCCCCTTCGACTTCGAGAAAAACATGCGCGTGTATGTCGCCGCCGACATTCCGCTGCCCTCGCCGCAGGAGGCGAAACTCTCCCTCGACGCGCTCACCGATTACATCCGTTTCTGCACGCTCCGCGTCGCCGGCGGCACGCTCGTCCTCTTCACCAGCTATAACGATATGCGCGTGATCGCCGCCACGCTCGAGCCCGAGTTCCGCGCCGCCGGCCGGCCGTTTCTCATGCAGGGCGCCGATCTCTCGCGCACCGAACTCGCCGACCAAATGCGCTCGCTCGGCAACGCGATTCTCTTCGGCACCGATAGTTTTTGGACCGGCGTCGATGTGCCCGGCGACTCGCTCGCGCAGGTCATCGTTACCCGCCTGCCCTTCGATCCGCCGACGCATCCGATCACCGAGGCGAAGTGCGAACACATCCGCGACGCCGGCGGCAATCCCTTCAACGAACTCACGTTGCCCGACGCGCTGATCAAATTCCGGCAGGGCATCGGCCGCCTCATTCGCACGCAAAACGACCGCGGACTCATCACGCTGCTCGACTCGCGCGTGCTCGCGAAAGCCTACGGCCGGCTCTTTCTCCAGAGCCTCCCGCAATCCGAATTCACGCGACTTACGAGAGAAACACGCAGCGAGCGATTTCATCCTTTCGCCTGAGACGCCGACCGCCTACGTTTTTCCAACTTACGCATGACCAAGCTCCGAACCGCAGCGCTTTCCGACATTGGCCGAATGAGATCGGAAAACGAAGACCAGCTCATCTACGACGAGAAATCCCTGATTTTCGGGGTTGCTGACGGTGTGGGAGGCCTCCCCGGAGGTGCCGAAGCCGCGAAGGAAACCGCCCGCGTCATCCTCGAAGGGCTCAAGGCCACCCCCGCCGGCTCCGCCCCGAATCTGACCGCCGTCGTGCATGCGGCCAACCGCGCCGTCATCGCCCTCGGCAAGCAAATCAGCCCAGTCATGGGCATCGGCACCACCCTCACTTTCGGCTGCGTGCATGATCATCAGCTCCACGTCGCGCACGTCGGCGACTCGCGCTGCTATCTCCTGAGAGAGGGAAAATTTCACCGCGTCACCGAGGATCACTCGGTCGAAAACGACGCCCGGATGCGCCGTGCCCGGGGTGAAGTCGTCCATTACCACGAGGCCAACCGCAACGCCCTCACCCGCTGCATCGGCCAGCCCACGCCGCCCGAGGTCGATCTGATTTCCAACCCGCTGCTCCCCGGCGACCGCTATCTGTTTTGTACCGACGGCGTCACGCGCATGATCGGCGAACGCGAGCTGGCCACGCTGCTCGACCAGCCCGTCGATCCCTTCACGATCATCGAACTCATCGTGAAGTTGTCCGTCGAGCGCGGCGGCCCCGACAACGCCACCGGCGTCGTCATGATCGTCGAAGAGCCCTGAGCGATGGCCTCGCGCGTCGCGCACTTCGAGGCGCTCGTGGCGAAAGCGCCCGATAACGAGCTCTTCCGTTTCAGCCTCGCGCAAACCCTCGTCGCCGAAGCCCGCGCCCCCGAGGCGGTGCCTCACTACGAGTTTTGCGTGGCGAAAAAAGCCGGCTGGATGATGCCGCGCATCCTGCTGGGGAAACTATTCCTCGTGCTCGACCGCCGCGCCGACGCCCGACCGCTCCTCGAGGCCGCGCTGCGACTCGCCGTAGAACAGACTCACGAAGACCC
>JANYBX010000553.1 GCA_025360615.1 Opitutia bacterium | reverse complement strand
CGCGTCGACAAGGAGCGCGAAGCCGCCGATGGCCATGATGGCACGTGGGTCGCTCACCCCGGTCTCGTGCAGACGGCGCTCGACGCCTTCGCCCTCCACCTGAAAGGCCCGAACCAGCTCGACCGCCTCCGCACCGACGTGACCGTCACCGCCGCCGATCTCCTCGCCCCGCTCCACGGCCCGATCACGGAAAACGGCGTTCGCTGGAATATTCACGTCGGCATCCGCTATCTCGAAGCCTGGCTCGGCGGCTCCGGGGCTGAGCCGATTCACAACCTCATGGAGGATCTCGCCACCTCGGAAATCTCCCGCTCGCAACTCTGGCAATGGCTCCGCTTCGGCGCGAAACTCGACGACGGTCGCCCCGTCACCTTCGCGCTCTACGAAAAACTTCTCGCCGAAGAGCTCGCGAAAATCCGAGCCGAATATGGTGACGCTGTTTACGACGGCGGTCACTTCCCCGCCGCCACCGACCTCTTCATGCGCATGGTTCAGAGCGAGCAGTTCGACGAGTTCCTCTCGTTGCCCGCCTACGAACTGCTTCCCTGATTTTGAATGTGGAAAGCTGGAAATCAGGAATCCGATTCTAAACTCCTGTTCCTGATTTCCAGTTTTCCACATTAAAATCTCCGATGCCTTCCCTCTCTGTGTTGAACGATTTGGACCGTCCCGCCTACACCGCTGCGCTTGCCCACCTCTTCGAGCACTCGCCGTGGGTGGCCGACGAGACATGGCCCCGCCGTCCTTTCCGCGACGCCGCGCATCTCCACGCCCAACTCTGCGCCACCATGCGCGCCGCCGATCCCGCGCGCCAACTCGCCCTCATTCGCGCCCACCCCGATCTCGCCGGCCGCCTCGCGCAACAAAACCAACTCACTCCCGAGTCCGCGCGTGAACAAACCGTCGCCGGCCTCAGCCAGCTCGGCGCCAACGAACTCGCCTCGTTTCAAAACCTCAACGCCGCCTACCGCGCCCGCTTCGGCTTCCCTTTCATCATCTGCGCCCGCCTCAACGCCCGCCCCGCCATTCTCGCCGCGATGCAAACCCGCCTCGCGAATACTCCCGCCGAGGAACACGCCACCGCCCTCTGCGAGATCGAAAAAATCGCCCGCCTCCGCCTCGACGATCTCCTTCAAAACTGACGCCCCTGGACGACACGGAAACCAACCCGCTCCCGACTCTGTTTTTCCGTGTATTCCGTGTGTTCCGTGGGCAACTCTCCTCCCATGCCCGCCAAACTCAGCACCCACGTCCTCGACCTGACGACCGGCCAACCTGCCGCTGGCATGACCGTCGAACTTTTCCGTTTCGACCCGCACCCGCCCGTGCTCGGCCAGCCCACGCTCCTCCGCACGGTCGTTACCAACACCGACGGCCGCACCGATGCCCCGCTTCTCGCCGCCGCCGAGATGACACCCGGAACCTACGAAATCGTTTTCCATGTGAAAGCCTACTTCATCGCCCGCCGTGTCGAATGCACCTTCCTCGACCGCGTGCCGATCCGCTTCACCATCACGGACGCCGCAGCCGGCTACCACGTCCCGCTCCTCGTGACGCCGTGGTCCTACAACACCTACCGCGGAAGCTGACCTGGCATGTCGCCCAACGCCGCTCAACTCCTCGCCCGTCGTCTCGACGAACTCGCCCTCGTCACCGACGAACCCGCTCGCATCACGCGCACGTTTCTCTCGCCCGCGATGCACCGCGCCAACGCCCTCGTCGCGGGCTGGATGAACGAAGTCGGGTTGAAAACTCG
This sequence comes from Opitutia bacterium, assembly GCA_025360615.1. Taxonomy (GTDB): domain Bacteria; phylum Verrucomicrobiota; class Verrucomicrobiia; order Opitutales; family Opitutaceae; genus Tous-C4FEB. Next base: position 3,170 of record JANYBX010000553.1, on the reverse strand, counting down.
CATTGATTCGGTGGGCAATCTCATCGGCCGCCTCGAAGCTTCATCGCCCCGCGCGCTCGCAAAGCCAAAAACCCTCCTCCTCGGTTCGCATCTCGACACCGTCCGTGACGCCGGCCGCTTCGACGGCCCCCTCGGCGTCCTGCTTCCCATCGTCGCGCTCGCCGAACTGCGCCGTCGCGGCATCGCACTCCCCTTCGCCGTCGAAGTGCTTGGGTTTTCCGAGGAGGAAGGCGTGCGATTCTCCAGCGCCTACCTCGGCAGCAAAGGCTACTCCGGCCAGCTCCGCGCCTCCGACCTGAAGCACCGCGACGCGAAAAACCTCTCCGTCCGCGAAGCCCTCGCCACCAACGCAAAACCCTTCGCCCTCCCCAAACCCGCCCACCGTCAAAGTAACCTATTAGGTTACATCGAAGTTCACATCGAACAAGGCCCCGTGCTGGAAAATGAAAAGCTCGCCGTGGGCGTCGTCTCCGCCATCGCCGGGCAAACGCGCGGACGTCTCACGTTTCGCGGCAAGGCCGGCCACGCCGGCACCACGCCGATGGCGCTTCGCCGCGACGCGCTCGCCGGTGCGGCCGAGCTGGTTCTCTTCGCCGAAAGCCTCGCGCGCAAAACTCCTCCACTTGTCGCGACGGTCGGCACGCTCACGGTTTCTCCCGGTGCGCCCAACGTCATTCCCGGCGAGGTTACGCTCTCGCTCGACGTTCGCCATCCACGCGACGCTGCCCGCCGCACTGCGCTCGCGCGCCTTTTCGCCCACGCGAAAAAAATCGCCAGTGCGCGCCAGCTCACCTGCGACTGGCAAGCCACGCAGGACAATGGCGCCGTCGCCTGCTCGGCTCCGCTGACCGCGCTCCTCGCGCAGAGCGTGCGCGCGGTGCAGTCGCGCAGCCTCGCGCTCGTCAGCGGCGCGGGCCACGACGCCGTCGTCATGAGCGCGCTCACACCGGTCGCCATGCTTTTCGTTCGCTGCCGCGATGGGCTCAGCCACCATCCCGATGAATTCGCCTCGCCCCGCGATCTCGACGTCGCGCTCCGCGTGGCCGTCGATTTTCTGGAGCGGCTCGCCCAACAAAACCCTGCATGAAACGCACCGCCACCTCCCTGAAAGTTTTCGGCAAGGCCGCCGCCGAGCCCGAGCAGCTCGATCTCATCGTGCGCGGCGGAAAAATCGTTACGCCCACCGGCATTACCCGCGCCGATCTCGGCGTGCTTCGCGGCCGGATCGTGATGATCGCTCCCGCCATCGACGATCCCGCGCACCACGAAATCGACGCGAAGGGCAGCTGCGTTTTCCCCGGTATCATCGACGCCCATGTCCATTTCAACGAGCCCGGCCGCGCCGATTGGGAAGGCATCGCCACCGGTTCCGCCGCGCTCGCCGCCGGCGGCGGCACGATCTTTTTCGACATGCCGCTCAACTCCGAGCCGCCCGTGCTCGACGCCGCGGCCTTCCGTGAAAAACGCGCGCTCGCCGAGGAGAAATCCTGCACCGACTTCGCCCTCTGGGGCGGGCTCGTCCCCGGCAATCTCGACAAACTCGCCGCTCTCCGCGACGCCGGCGTCATCGGCCTGAAGGCCTTCATGTGCAACAGCGGCATCGACACGTTTCAAAACGTCGACGCCAAATCCCTCCGCGAAGGCATGAAGCGCGCCGCGAAACTCGGCCTGCTCGTCGCCGTCCACGCCGAGGACGACGCTCTCGCGGCGAAGCTCACCGCCGCGCAAAAAGCCGCCGGCAAGACCGACGCCAAGGCCTACCTCGCCTCGCGCCCCGTCGAGGTCGAGCTCACCGCCATCCGCCAGGCCATCGAGTTCGCCGGCGAGACCGGCTGCGCGCTCCACGTCGTCCACGTCAGCAGTCCCGAAGGCGTCGCGCTCATCACCGAGGCGCGCAACCAGCGCGTCGATGTCACCGCCGAGACCTGCCCGCATTACCTGTTGTTGAACGAAAAAGATTTCGCCCGCCTCGGCCCCATCGCGAAGTGCGCCCCTCCGCTCCGCGACGAGAAACGCCGCCTCGCCCTCTGGACCGAGCTGCGCGCCGGCCGCATCCAGACCGTCGGCTCCGATCACTCGCCCTCGCGCGCCGAGATGAAAGACTCCGCAAATCTTTTCGCCGTCTGGGGCGGCATCGCGGGCATTCAGCATGGCAACGAGCTCCTCTTCTCCGAAGTCGCCGACACCGCCGAAAAAGATCTCCCGCTCCTCGCCGCCGCGCTCGCGCGCAACGTCGCCCGCCGCTTCCGCCTCGATAAACTCAAAGGCACGCTCGAGCTCTGGAAGGACGCCGACTTCACGATCGTGAACTTCGACGAGGCCCGCAAAATCGCCGCCGAGGAACTCTGGACGCGCCACCGCCTCAGCCCCTACCTCGGCCGCAAAAGCCACGCGCGCATCACGCACACCTACATCCGCGGCCAAGCCGCCTGGTCCGAAGGCCAACTCGCCTCCCCTCCTCCAAAAGGCCAATTCCTCCGGCCGGAGTGAGCGCGGACGAACGGAAGAAATGAAATTCAAGCCGCAGAATATTTAACCACGGATGGCACGGATGAACACGGATAAAAACTCCACTCGGTGAACGAAGAATCTCTAGTCGAACAGCTCAACTCTGCTACTTTTTTGTATCTCCGAGCGCTTGGGGAACCAGAAGAGAACGCACTCCGAATCATTGTCGAAGAGGCCAATGCAGGTCCCGGCACAGAAACAAATTTGAACGAAGGAGAGCCTGAGTTCGCAAGGTTGATGCTGAGCGAAACTCGCCCAATCATTTCGGATCCAAACAGCTTTTCTTATGAACTCACGTGGCGCTCATACATTTCTTACGCCGTCCGTAATGAATCATACGTGAGTCAGGACAAAGAGGAGATATTTGAAGGCCGGTTCCTGCGCCGTTACCGTGTCTCGAAGTTTCTTGATTTCATCGCAAGGGGCACCTTCGCAGATGCCACTTTCCCTGGTCCCTTCGCTCACTGGGGAGTTGTCACCCTCAATCACATCGTTGATGTGGCCTCCATGGAGGCTCCCCGTGTCCGTAGGTTCAGAAACCCGTCATGAGCTGAGCCCCATTTCACTTTCACCCTTCGGCACCCTCTCCCACTCATGAGCCTCCCCTACGGCCAGACCCGCACTCGTATCGCCGCCCGCCACGCCTTGATCGCGGCGGATGG
>JANYBX010000439.1 GCA_025360615.1 Opitutia bacterium | reverse complement strand
TGCGCGCCGGGAAACGCCGTGGCCTGCAACTGAGTCGTCGCACCCAGCGCCAGACTGAAAGCAGCGAGACCGTGAAAAAGCGCCGGCCGAAACGGGCGGAGTGAAAACGCGAGCAGACGGGAACCGAACTGTGATCCATTCATGGGCTTTGGTGAGGCTGGGGGTTGGGGACGTGAGCGATGCGGCATCGCGGAAAACAGGCGCGAACGATCCCGGCGGCGCGGATCCTTGCGTGGATAAAAGTGGGGTGCAGACAACGTGGCGGGTTTACCCCCCTTCTGCAACCCGCAGGGTGGCTGAACAGTTCATCGGCCTGAACCCAGCACGGCGGGCGCGCGCCGTGAATGCCTGCGACCGTTCAGCGGTCGGGGCGCTTGATCGCAAAGCGCTCGCGCGTGCGCGTGTAATCTTCGCCACCGAGGCGGCCGATCAGGTCGAGTTTGCCGGCGTCGGGCAGGCCGTCGGGGCCGAGCATGGCGTCATTCACCTGCGCGCAGATGATGCGGCCAAAGACGACGTTGGCCGCGAGCGGACCTTCGCCGATGCGGACGATGGAATGCAGCGCGCACTCGAACGCCACCGGTGCCGCGGCGACGCGCGGCTGGCGCACGCGGGCACTCGGCGCGGCGGCGATGTGGAATTTTTCAAACTCACTTTCGCCGTAGGGCAGCAGCGCGGCGCAGGCGTTCATGGACTCGGCGAGCGCGAAGGGCACGAGGTTCACGACAAACTCGGGCACGGCCTCGATGTTGCGCGTCGTGTCCTTTTTCGAACCGTCGCGGGTGTTCACGGGCACAAACATCAGCGTGGGCGGACTGGCGGTGATGCCTTGAAAAAAGGAGAACGGCGCCAGGTTCGTTTTACCGTCCGTGGAGATGGTCGAGACCCAGGCGATGGGGCGCGGGAGAATCGTGTTGATCATCCAAGCGTAGGCATCGCGCGGCGGGAGCGAGGTGAAATCGAGTTCCATGGCCGCACCCTGACACACCCCAGAGGCGGAGGCCAAGCGCTCGCACCGCCCAAGTGCCGCCAACCACTGGCATCGTCGGTCGTAAAACTCCGAAGAACAAGTCGCGTGATTTCCCCGGGAAGTCGCGCGAGTCGTTGGCTGTGATAATTTAGCTAATTCCAGTTTGCTAAATATGGCTGAATTATTTGCACCAAATATGTCAGCTTGGATGTGAACAACTTAGAAGGCTTTTGGCTTGCGTCGGCGCGACAAAAACAAGGGAATTCCGCCCCGGTTTACCCCAACTGGTTTTATGAAGGCAGCGCCCGTGTCCAAGTTTTTAGGATTCACGCTGGTCGAGGTCATGATGGCCGCGACCATCCTGGTAGTTGGATTGGTCGGCATGATGCAGACGGTCACCATCGGTTCCGAGATGCTCGATACCGCCCGCAAGCAGACTCTCGCGAGCCAGATCATCCAACACCAGATCGAGCGCGTGCGCCTGATGAATTGGAGCGACGTGGCCGCGCTCGGCGCCAGCCCCACGCCGGTGGCGGTGTCGGACGCCTTCGCCGCGCAAGGCGGCGGTTTCGCCTGCCAGCGCACCGCCACCGACGTGAAGGCCGGGCTCCGCCGGCTCACGTTCACCGTCACTTGGAAGAGCAACGTCAACCGCAGCTACACCCGCACAGGCGAGACCTATGTGGGAAAGAACGGCCTCAGTGTCACGTATCAGCGTCCATGATTCCTCCCGGCGCGCCGCCGCCGGCTTCTCCCTCGCGGAGTTGTTGATCGCCCTCGCCCTCTCGGCCATGGTCGGTGCGGCCGTGCTGAGCGCCTATCTCTTTATGGCGCGCAGCCTGGCGCGCCTTGCGAACTACCAGCGCCTCGAAGTCGAAAGCCGCCGCGCCCTGCAAATGCTCAACACCGACGCCCGCATGGCCGTCGCCCTCGCCAGCCCCACCGCCGCCTCCGTCACGTTGACCGTCCCCACGGCCGGCGGCACCACGACCGTGGCCTACACCTACGATTCCTCCACGCACACGCTCACCCGCGCCGCAGGTGCCTCGATGCCCGTCACCCTGCTCACCGGCGTGCAATCTTTCGCGTTTAACTACTACGACAAGCAGGACGCCGTGCAGGCCTCGCCGCAGAGCATCAAGCAGGTCGACGTGAGTTTCGCGACCGCTGCCGGCAGCTTGGAAAGCACCGCGCAGGCGCGATTCACCGCCATCTCCGCGCGCATGCTCCTGCAAAACAAACGGCTCATGAACGAACCGCTATGAGTCCCGCGCCCGCCCAACGCATTCCGTCCAGCCGCCGCGGCTCAGTCGTGCTGGTGGCGCTCGGCTTCACCGTCGTGCTCGGCATCGCCACCGCGGGATTCCTGACCGCCTGCTTCCGCTCGACGCAGCTCAGCAATCGCTCCTTCAACGGCGCGCGCAGCATCCAGTTTGCCGAGATGGGCATGGAAGAAGCCCTCTGGTCGCTGAAAAACAACGACTGGAGCGACTGGACCCTCAAGACCGGCACCGCCACCCGCACCATCACCGGCTTCACCTCGGCCGACGGCTGCTCCGGCGAAATTTACCTCCGTCTCCAAGGCTACAATACCAACTCCGTCGGCCTCGTCGTCGAGGGCCGGACCCTGTTGCCCGACGGCTCCACGATCCGGAAACAACTCGTCGCCACGGCCACGCAGGCTCCCGTTTTCACCAACACCCTCTTCTCCGCCCACACGACGACCTTCACCGAAGGAGGCACGATCGACAGCTACAACTCCGCCGATGGCCCCTACGTCGGTGGCAACGCCGCGGGCTTCTCCGCCATCGTCGCCGGCTCTTCCATCGACTCCCCCACGGCCGCCTCCGTCATCGCCAACAACGCCAACATCAAGGGCTACATCGCCTACACCGGCCTCGCCCCCACCTTCGGCGGCTCCGGCTCGCTTCGCGGCCCGGCCAGCCAGCTTAACCCCCGCGTCGATCCCGCCCGTTTCAGCACCAGCCCATGGCAGCACTTTCCCGAAATCAAGCCGGTCACCGGCGGCTCGCCGCTTCCCTCCGGCTCTTTCACCATCGGCACGGCGGGCGCCACTGTGCCGTCGGTTTACTACGCGGGCGATCTCATCATGACCGATGCGCAAACCATCGTCGTCGATGGCCCCGTCGTGCTCGGCCTCTCGGGCAAACTCTCCATTGATGACAGCGGCGCCCAAATCGTCGTGACTCCGACGGGCTCCCTCGAGATCCACTGTGCGGGCAACGTCCTCATCTCTGGCCTCGGCATCCGGAATCAAAGCGGCGACCCAAAAAAATTCGCCCTGCTTTGCACCGCCTCGTCCACCGATTTCACCGCGCACATCTACGCCAGCCCCTACGTTTTCTACGGCGTTCTCTATCTGCCCGCGGCCGCGCTTGCCCTCAATGATTCGGTCCAGATCCACGGTGCCGTCGTGGCGGACAGCATCCGCCTCAGCGGCTGGGCGGACCCGCAAGTCCACTACGACGTCTCCCTCCGCACCCCCGCCGCCACGTTTGCCGGACTCGCCACCGTTTACCAACTGACCAACTGGCGCGAGATCACCGATCCCGCCGAGTTGACCCAGTTTTAATCCCGCTCGCGCGCAACGTCGCACGGCCGCTCACGCCCGCCGATTGACACCGCGCCGGCGCTGACCTACGTCCCAGCGACCTCCGTGAGATTTCCCGATCTACTTCGCTTCACCCAGCGCCACGCCGACGGCGCGCTCATCGACATTTCCGAGCACCGCGTCCTCGCCGCCCGCATCCCCGATCTCTCCGCCCCCGCCCTCGTCATCGATCAATCCGCCGAGTTTCCCGCCGGCGACGCCGACGGACTCCAAGCGTGGCTCAAGCGCACCTTCCACCGCCGCCCCCACGTCGCCGCCCTCTGCGGTTTCGCCCCCGCGCGCCGCGTCCTCCGCCGCGAGGAACTCTCCCCCAAACGCTGCGCCGAGCCCGGCTTCCTCGCCGAATTCCTCGAAACCCGTTGCGACATCAAGGACGCCCCGCGCTGGCACATCACCGCCCTCAACCCCATCGACGGCGCCTCACTCCCCCGCGACTACGCGCCCGCCCGCCCCTCGCTCCTTTTCGCCGTCGACCCCGCCGCCGTCCGCGCCGCGCAACAACAACTCCTCTCCCTCAACCTCCTCCCCCAGACCCTCGAAGTCTCCGTCCTCCCCCTCCTCGGCGGCATCCAGCACCTGCAAACTCTCCGGGCCGATACCCGTGCCGTCGTGATCGTCGAGATCAGCCGACTGTTCACCGATGTGCTCATCCTTGCCAAGGATGGCGTCCACACCCCGCCGCGCCTCTCGGCCGGCCTCACCACCCTCGCCGAAACCGCGCATCGCGAATTCGCCCTGCCCGACATCCTCCGCGGCGAAGCCCGCCTCCGCACCGCCGACGCCGCCCTCCTCCAACGCAGCCGCAAACTCGTCCAACCCCTCGCTCGCCTCCTCCAACCCGCCATCGACGCCTTCGAAATCGGCAGCGGCCAGCACGTCGGCGAAATCTACTGCGCCGGCCTCTCCGCCGATCTCGCCTGGCTGAACCCCGCCCTCGCCGCCGCCATCGGCCGCGATGCGCTCGGCGTCGATTGCACCGCGTGGCTCTCCTCCCGCGGCCTGCCCCCGCCCGCCGCCGCCCTTGGTCCCCACTGGCTGCCCGCGCTCAGCCTCCTCGCCGACTACTCGCCCGAACGCCATGGCCAAAACGCGTAAAACCCTCGAAACCTCGCTGCCGTGGCACGTGGACTGCCGGCTCACCGAGGAGTTGCCCGAGGATAACATTGTCCGTCGCAGCTTCCTCGCCACCGCCGCCGCCGGCTCGCTCGCCCTCCTCCTCCTGCTCCTCGGCTGCTGGCTCCTCTACCTCGGCCATAGCTACCAAAGCGACACCGCCTACTGGGAACAGCGCATCGCAACCGGCCGCGAGGAGAAAGACCGTCTGAAAAACCTCCAGCACCGGCTTCTCCTCGAATCCATCAAAATCGACCGCGCCTACGCGCTCGTCCACGCGCCCTACGCCGTCCACCAGCTCGTGCAACAGCTCGGGCGCACCCGCCCCGAGCGCGTCACCATCAACCGCATCGAGTCCAGCGATACGGCCGTCGTCATCCGCGGCGGCCTCGCCGAACCCTCCGAGCGCGCCAGCCGGCTCATGGGCGGCTACGTCGAGGCCCTCCGCGCCGATCCCGTCATCGGTCCCCTCTTCCGCGAGATCACGCTCACCGGCCTCGACCGCGCGGACGGCAGCGCCCGCCTCTCTTTCGAGATCGTGCTGAAATTCAAAACCCTCCGCCCATGAATTCCCCCGCGCCCTTCTCCCTCGCGCGCGTGGTCCGCCGCCATCCCGCCGCGGTCGGGTTCGCCGGCGCCGCGCTCCTGCTCGCCGGCCTTGATGCCCTCGCCTACAAGCAGGTTCATCTCCTCGGCCAAGTCCACGCCCTCCGCCAGCACGACGGCGAGGAAATCTCCGCCATGCTCCTCCGCGGCCCCGCCCTCCGCGAGGAATCCGAGGTCCTCACCGCCGCCACCCAGCGCATCGAGGAAAACCTCGTCGTTGAAACCAACCTCGCCGAAAACCTCTGGTACTTCTACAAGATCGAGGAAGACACCCGCGCGCGCCTCTCCGAACTCCGCCAGCTCAGCGCCCCGCTCGCCGACACCGGCTCACCCTACCGCACCATCCCCTATTCGCTCAAGCTCACCGGCACCTACGAGCAAGTGGCCGCCTTCCTCCACCGCCTCGAAACCGGCCCGCGCCTCACCCGCATCACCTCCTTCAGCTTCAGCCGCAACTCGCCCGACAGCCCGCTCGTCGCGCTCGACCTCGGCTTAAATCTCCTCGGCCGCCCATGAAATCGCCGCGCCTTTTTTTCCTGCTCTGCCTCCCGGCCGCTCTCTGCGCCGCCACCAGCCCGCCCGTGAAAACCAGCGCCCCGGATCGTTACGCCATCCTCCGCCAGCGCATCGACGCCCTCTTCAAAATCCGCACCGATCCGCCCCCCTTCCCCGTCGACAGCCCCAATCCCTTCCATCTTTCCACCGATGTCGCGCCGGGCACCGCCGATACGCCAAAGCCCCTCGCCCACGCCCGCGTCGATCTCGGCCGCCCGCTCACGGATGCCGAGCTTCTCCCGCGCCTCGCCGCCGGCCTGCGCCTCGGCGGCGTCATCGAGCTCGGCGATACCAAGCCCCGCGTCCTCATCAACCAGCGCACCTACCGCGAAGGCGACATCATCTCCATCGTCTACGACAAACAGTCGTTGAAACTCCTCGTGAAAGCCCTCGACACCGAGCGCCTCACCCTCGCCCTCAACGACGCCGAGCTCGCGATCCGCCTGAAAAAATCCCGCTGAGCGGGCAACATCCGCGAGTTTGGGGATTCGGCTCTTTCTTCTTCCAGCCACTACATGGAAGGAGGCGTCAGGAATCTTTCTTGGCCGATCACCCCCACCCGATTCACACTAGGCGTTCCGATTTTTCCCCGCCGGCCAGCGTAAACACCAGCCAGCCGCGCTCATCGAGCGTCGCCGTCAACGTCCAGCCCATCGCCGCCGCAAATGTCCGCGCGAGCGGCAACCCGAGGCCCGCGTGCTGGCCCCCGCTGCGCGCCGCTTCCTTCCGCCAGAAGCGCTCGAAGATTTTTCCCGCGTCTTCCGCCGTCAACCCCGGAGCCTCATTTGCCACGCGCAATTCCGCGCCGTGCGGCGTCGCCTCCAGCCGCACCCGGACCACTCCGCCGGCTGGCGCGTAGTCCGCCGCGTTGTCGAAAAGATTCCCCAGCACCGAGCGCAGGAGCACTGCGTCGCCCACCGCCGTCGCCGGCGCTAGCGCCCACTCCATTTTCAATCCGCGTTCTTTCGCGCGCGGCGCGAACGGCCCCCACGCCGCCTCCACGAGCGGCGCGAGTTCCAGTGGCTCAGATCGGCTCGCGAGCTGGCCTTGCTCGCCGCGCGCGAGCGCCAGCATCCGCGTGACCAGCGCCTCCATCTGTTCCGCGATGGCGAGCGCCTCGCGATCCGTCGCGGTCTCGCGCGCCTCCGGCCATTTCAACGCGCACTCCGCCAGGCTCCGCAGCTCCGCGATCGGCGTGCGCAACTCGTGCGCGAGATCGGCGCTGTAGCGGCGCTCGCGTTCAAACGCCTGCTCCAGTCGCGCCAGCAATTCGTTCCACCGCCCCGCGATGGGTTTCAACTCCACCGGCAAATCCGCCACCGGAAACCGCGTGGCCAGTGAAGTCGCGTCGATTCCCGCCGCCTGCTCGCCCAGCGCCGCCAGCGGCGCGAGCCCGCGGTCCAGCACGCGCGGCACGAGCCACAGCGTCGCGCCCACCAGCAACATCGCCGTGCCCGCCCCCAGCGCGAGCAGCAGCTCAAGGCCGTCCTGCAGTTCGTCGCGGTCGCTCGCGACGACGAGCGTCAGCTCCGGCGCGTCCACGCCTTTCGGCCCCTTCGGCTTGAAAACAACCCCCAACGCGCGCCCCGGTTCGCCGTTCGGCAGCGTGAGCAGCCAGAATTTTGGCTTGTCGCCTTTTCCCGTCCGGCGCGGCAGCTCCGCCGCGCCGAGCGATTCCGAACGCGCGACCGTCCCACCGCCCGCGCTCCACACTTGGAAAAAATCCTTCGGCTCATGGTCGTCGAACCCGCGCAAAAACCGGTCGGAGAAATCGACCCGCACGCCTTCGGGTGTCACCGTGGTGACCGTGCTGATCGCGAGCGCCTTCGCCCGCAAGGCCGCGTCGAACTGCTCCACCATCGCGTAACCCGCCGCCGCGAGCAGCGCCGCCAAGCCGAGCCCCAGCAAGCTGAGCGTCACCCCCAGCAGCCGCCGCGTGAGCTGATCCCGGATGGAG
>JANYBX010000427.1 GCA_025360615.1 Opitutia bacterium | reverse complement strand
GCCGGAGGAGCCGAGGCCGGTGCCGCCGGGGATGTCGGCCATCGAGGTGAGTTCGAGGTTGGGCGCGCCGACGCCGACGAACTTCATCGCCTCGCGGATGATCGGGTGCTCGAGCTGGTCAACGGAAGCCACACGCTCGAGCTTGGAATATTTGACGATGAGCTCGTTGACGAAGGTGCGGTGCAGCGTGAGGTAAACGTATTTGTCGATCGCGGCGGCCACGAGAAAGCCGGTGTGTTCGCGATAGTAGGACGGCAGGTCGGTGCCGCCGCCGCCGAGGGAGATGCGAAGAGGAGAGCGCGTGATGATCATGCGGGGAGGTTATTTATTTAGAAGGAAGTGGATTGGACGGGGGCGGCGCGACGGGCAAGCCGCGTTTGCATGACAAGCCAGCTCGCAAAACCCGCCAGTGCGATCCACGAGATCGCGCTGATCCAAAACGCGGCGCGCACGGCGGGCGGGCCGACGTAGTCGAGGCGGATGTCGTTTTTGCCCGCAGCGAGCGGGAGCATCGCGAGGTGTTCGGGCGACTCGGTGACGGGGACGATGCGGCCGTTGACGGTGGCACGGTAGCCGCGGGCGAAGAAGCGGTGCGTCTCCAGAAAGGCGGGCTGAGCGGTTTCGATGCGGGCGGCGTAGGGCGCGAGCGAGGTGATTTTAATCGGGAGATCGTCGGCGCGATAGGGCGTGAGTTGGGAGGTGAAAAAGCGCGGACGGGGCGGCGTGGCGTCGGCGGGATGGGAGGGGCGGAACAGCAGGTCGACGTCGACCGGCGCAGGCTCGGTCGTCCAGACGGTGAGCGCGAGTGGGGCGGAAGGTTTGGCGACGGTGAGGTAGAGTTCGCGGAAGAAACGATAATGGATGTCGTGCAACGGGAGAAGCTGAAGACTTCCGGCGTAATCGGAGTCGGAAAAATTCAACGTGAGCTGGTAGCGCCGGCCCGGCTCAAGCGTGAAACCCGGCGTGACGCGCATCGTGCCGGTATCGAGATAGGCGGCCCCGGCGGTGATGGTCGCGCCGGGCGAAGCGGAAGCGGCGCGCAGATTCGAGACGAGCTCGGCCTTCGTCTGCGGGTCGAGCAGGCGATTGAGCAGGCGGGGATCGTTCACGGCCCCGATCAGAAGGCGCGACGGGAGCTGCGGCGTGTAGGCGGTCCAGCTCGACAGGAGCGGGCTATTTTCCACTTTGGAAACCACGCGGGTGGCTTCGGGCGGCTTGGTGTAGGCGTGACCGCGTCGCACAAATTTCGCCGCCTCGAAGCCAGTCCAGAGGCAGAGCACACCGAGAAAGATGAGCCGCCACGCCGCGGAGCGCGAAGTGTGAGTCACGTGCAATGCACCGAGCGCGATGAACGCCGCGAGGGTGACCACGATGGGGTAGAGGCGCTGCATGGGCCAGACGTTGGTGATGTTGGTCACCTCCCACGGCAGGGCGCGCCAGAGCGCCGGCGTGATGCCCGGCACCGGATAAATCAGGACCAGCAGCGCGAGAGACAGGCCAAGTAGAATCAAATGCGTGTGCCGGGTTTCGCGAGGCCGGAACAGCAAACCCGCGAGCAGCAGGGCCTGCCACGCATAGCCGAGCTGCAGATCGCTCAGGCGCTCGGCCGCAGGGGAAACCGGCTTAAACACCTGCGGTATCACGCTGCTCAGGCTGGTGAGAACTTGCGCGGAGGGATCGACCAGTTCGCCGGCGATGCGCACATCCGCGAGCGAAACGAAAAGCCCCGCGCACAGCAGCAGACACGCGCCCGCGGCCAGCGCGAGGCCGCCGAGATCGCGCCGCGTCGGCCAGCGGCCGGCGGTGGCGAGCCGGAGGAGTTGACTCACGGTAACGATCACGGCCGTCCAAAAACCCACGGGCGGATGGGCGAGCCAAGTCGCCGCCAACGCGGTTCCAAGCAGCAGAAAACTGCGCCAGCCGCAGTCGGGTTGAAACGTGCGGATGATGCCGTAGATCACGAGCGGCAGCCACGGCAGCGTCATCGCGGTGAAATACATGTCGAGGCCGTAGAGCGTCGAAAGCCATGCCGGGCACCCGAGGTAGAGCGAGGCGAGCGCGGCGCATTCCCACGGGAGTTTGGGCGCGAGACGTTTTAGCACGGCGTAGAGGCCGAATGCCCCGCCGGCCGCGCTCAGCACGAGCGTGAGGTGTTGCACGGCGTAGACGTTGAGCGAGCGCAGGGTCAGCAGGTCCAGCAGCGCGCCGAAGTGAAAATGATAAAACGCCATGCGGAACGGAAACACCGAGCCGTAGGGCGCGATCTCCGTCTGGCTGACGAACACCGGGAAGATGCCGGCTTTGATCTGCCCGAGAAAATCCTGCATCGCCTCGGCGTAGAGCTTGGCATCGCCCGCGCCCATGAGTTGCGCGGAGAGCAACGGGTGGAGCAGCGCAAACGCCGCCGCGCCGAGCGCGAGCCGCCGCCAGATTTCCTGCGGGTCGCTCGGCGGACGCTGGGTCCGGAGCCAACGATGCGCGCCGCTGACGAGAGCGGGGAGTAAGCCGGCCGCGAGGGAGAGCTGCACTGCGGTCTGCGGCCAGCGCAGTGCGTTGCCCGTGCCGAGTAGGAACACGACGAACAGACCCTGACTCACGATCCACGCGAGCGCGGGGCGTGGGATCACGAGCGATACGCCCTGCGCCAGCGCGCGGCCGGCCCCCAGCGAGATCAGCAGCGAATTTGGAACGGGCAGGCCCCACCAGAGGCCGTTCACCGCATAAAAAATCACAAGGCAGAGGAGAACGTCAGCCGCCATGATCGCGGCGGGGAGGCGAGGGGAACCACTTGAGTTGCCCCGGCGAAATCGCACGCGGGCAAGCAGCAGCAGCGCAAAATTGACGCTGGCGAAAATCAGGACGCCACCGAGCGCGGGCTTTGGGCCGAGGAGAAAAAGCGCGCCCATCCAGACGGCGCTCAGGATCGCGTGGTCGATGAGAAGTTTGCCCGCGGCGGAAAGCAGCGCGGGCGGATCGCCGAGTTTGTAATGGCCCATCAGCGCGAGGCCCGCGCCCCAGATTAAAAACGCCGCGACGTAGCCGCTCGCACTCAGCGGAAGTTTCGGGCCGGCGTGGGTGACGACGAGCAACGCCACGAGCACGACCGCCAGATCGAAGAGACGCTGACGCCACTGCGGAATCCGGCTGAGCATGGCGTGAGTTTCCGGCGACGCGTCGCGCGGCTCAGGCTCCGACGACCGGGTAGCCGCAACGGCGATAAATCGTCTCAACGGTTTTCAGCGTCGCGATGCCCTCGCGCAAACCGGGCGCGGGTTCGCGGCCGAGGCGGATGTCCTCGATAAACGTGTCGGTTTCCAAGCGCCAGGAATCGTCGCCGCCGGGGAATTCCCAGATCGTCGTCTCGGGCGGGCCCATTTGCGGGAGCATTTTATAATAAGAGAGGCGCTCGACGCCGTAGCTGCCGCCGAGACCGTCGATGGCGAGCTTCGCGTCGCGACCGTAGATTTCGAGGGAGAATAGGTTTTTCCACTCGGTGCAGCTCACGTGCAGCCACGCGGTCTGGCCGGTGGCGGTGCGGAGATTGAGGAACGCGTTGTCGTCGACTTTCATGTCCCAAAAATAAGTGGCAGCGTGGCCGTCGACGGTTGCGAAGTCGCCGAGGAACCAGCCCGCGAGGTCGATCACATGCACGCCCTGATCGATGAGTTCGCCGCCACCGGAGAGCGCAGGA
>JANYBX010000546.1 GCA_025360615.1 Opitutia bacterium | reverse complement strand
ATTCGTCGCCATCGTCGGCTACTCCGGCTCAGGCAAAACCACGCTCATCTCTCTCATCGCAGGTCTCATCAAACCCGACACCGGCACCGTCAAACTCAACGACACCACCATCACCGCCCCCGGTCCCGACCGCGGCGTCGTGTTTCAAAACTACTCGCTCCTCCCCTGGCTCACGGTCGCGGAAAACATCGCCCTCGCCGTCGATCAGGTTTTTCCAAATCACTCCACCGACAAACGCCGCCAGCTCATCGAGACCGCCATCGAGACTGTCAACCTCACCAAGGCGCGCGATAAACTTCCCCGCGAACTCTCCGGCGGCATGAGGCAACGCGTCTCCGTCGCCCGCGCCCTCGCGATCGATCCGCAAATTCTCCTCCTCGACGAACCGCTCTCCGCTCTCGACGCACTGACGCGCGCCACCTTGCAAGACGAGTTCGAGCGCATCTGGGAAAAGGATAAAAAAACCGTCGTCCTCATCACCAACGACGTCGACGAAGCCCTCCTCCTCGCCGACCGCATCATCCCACTCACGCCCGGCCCCGGCGCGCACCTCGGCCCTTCCGTCCCCGTCACGCTCGCCCGCCCGCGCGATCGCAAGGCGCTCAATCACGACCCCGAGTTCAAGCGGCTCCGCAGTCACATCATCAACCAGCTGCTCGGCTACAACGAGCGTCGCCGCTCCACCGTCACCAAAAAACTCATCCTGCCCGACATCCTCCCCGAGGATCTCGACATTCCGCGCACCAGCCGCAAGCGCCCGCTCCGTCCGCACGAAATGAAAAAGGAAGCCGTCACCATCAGCTCCTAAAAACCATGAGCACGTTCCTCGAAATCTCCCGCCTCGGAAAAATCTACGACACGCCGAAAGGCCCGGCCGTCATCGTCGAGAATTTCGACCTCCGCATTCGCAAGGGCGAGTTCGTCACGCTCATCGGCCACTCCGGCTGTGGCAAATCCACCGTGCTCTCCATGGTCGCCGGCCTCACCGAAGTCACGAGCGGCGCGGTCGTGCTCGCCGGCAAGGAAGTCACCGGCGCCGGCCCCGACCGCGGCGTCGTCTTCCAAGCGCCTTGTCTGCTCCCGTGGTTGACCGCGTTTGAAAACGTGATGCTCGGCGTGGATCAAGTTTACTACACCGCCGCCAGCGAGGAGCGGCGGCAAATCGCGGAATATTATCTCACCGTCGTCGGCCTCGCCGACGCGATGCACAAAAGGCCATCCGAGCTTTCCCAAGGCATGCGTCAGCGCTGCGGCATCGCCCGCGCCTTCGCGCTTTCGCCTAAAATGCTCCTGCTCGACGAGCCGTTCGGCATGCTCGACTCGCTCACCCGCGTCGAACTCCAGGAGGTCCTCATCGACCTCTGGCAGAAAGACCAGAAGACCGCGCTCATGGTCACGCACGACGTCGACGAGGCACTCTTCCTTTCCGACCGCGTCGTCATGATGACCAACGGCCCCGCCGCCACCGTCGGCGAAATCCTTGAAGTGAAATTTCCCCGGCCGCGCTCCCGCAAGCAGCTCCTCGAGGATCCCGAGTATTACCGGCTCCGCGAGGAGCTCATCGGATTTCTCGAGGAGCGCTCGCATCACCGCCCCGCGCCCCGCGCCGATCTCCCGCCCTCGGGCGGCGCAAAATCTTCCCCCTCGAAGCCGCCCTCCTCCGGCCTCGACCGCCTTCTTCGTGTGCTCACCCCGGCCTGAGTTTCCGCCATCATCACACCCACCACCACGATCATGAGACACCTCCTCCGCTTCGCGCTCCTCGCCGCGCTCGCCGCCACACCGTTCGCGGCGCGCGCCCAATACGTGCCGTCCCTGCCGGCGCGTCCCTTCCCGGGCTACATCAACGAGCACCTCCGCGCCTCCGATCCCTACATGAACGCCTGGGATATCGGCGTAAACGTCCGCGAACGCTTCGAGGACAAAGACGACGCCGGCTTCACCTACACCGGCTCCAACGCCGACTTTCGCCTCACCGGTCCCGGTGCTACCGTGGACAACAATAACAGTTATTTTCTCACGCGCATCATGCCGCGCGTCGGCTACACCGCAAAGTGGTTTGCCTTCACCGTCGAGGGCCGCTCCAGCGCTTCCGCCGGCGACGAACGCGGTGACCAGCGTGTCGCCGCCGACCCCAACAAACCCGGCCGCGCCCTCGCCGAAAACGACCGCGACCTGAATCTCCACCAGGCCTTTTTCTTCCTCGGCAATCACAAGGAATTTCCCGTCTCCCTGAAAATCGGCCGCCAGGAACTCGTTTACGGCGACCAACGCTCGCTCGGCCATTTCCGCTGGAACAACAACGCCCGCACCTTCG
>JANYBX010000536.1 GCA_025360615.1 Opitutia bacterium | reverse complement strand
TCCACTCCGCCTCCGGGACGCGAGAGACCGTGGGGCACGGGCCACGCGGTGTGGTGCGCGCGCGGCGCGATCCGGGAAAACTTCGCGGTGATCAACGCGGATGATTTCTACGGCGCGGATTCGTTCGTGCAGCTCGCGGATTTTTTGCACGGGCCGGAGGTCGCGCCCGTGTCGCGGGCGGTGCAACCGGCGGAGTTTGCGATGGTGGGTTTTCGGCTGGCGCGAACGTTGTCGGAGCACGGCGCGGTGTCGCGCGGGATATGCACCGTGGAGGGCGGGCGGCTGCGCGGGATCGTCGAGCAGACGGGGATTTTGCCGGCCGAGGTGGGCACGGGGAAAAAGTTTTCGGGCGGAGAAACGGTTTCGATGAACTGCTGGGGCTTCACGCCGGCGGTGTTCGCGGCGCTCGACGCGCAGTTCGGGGCGTTTCTGGAAAAGATTTCGGCGACGGATCCCTCGAAGGCGGAATTTTATCTGCCGGCGGCGGTGGCGGCGATGATTGGGCGAGCCGAGGCGAGCGTGCGGGTGCTGCCCACGGCGGGCACGTGGTTCGGCGTCACGTATCGCGAGGACAAGCCGCGGGTGCAGGCGGCGATCGCGGAGCTGGTGGAGAGCGGTGCCTATCCCGCGAAACTTTTTTGAGGGGACCGGAATTTTTGGCCGCGAGAAGGCGCAAAAATTTATTGGGCTCCGGCGGTGTCTGGGAGCGCCCATCGGCGCGCTGGAGGCTATGGCCGGAGACGCCGATGCTTCAGCGCCTTCCCCGCGGGCCAAATTCAGGGGGGGGCGAGGATGGGTTTGAGTTTCGGGTTTTGGCGGCGAGTAATGTCGGCGTGCCATGAAATTTTTCTGCGCTAATGCCGATGTGCTTGTGCCGGATGGGACCGAGGCGGAGCGGGCGCTCGCGCGCACGACGCATCTCTGCATCGGTGCGCACCAGGATGACATCGAGATCATGGCGCAGGCGGGCATCGCCGCGTGCCACGGGCGGGCGGACAAATTCTTCACGGGCGTCGTGGTGACGGATGGCGCGGGTTCGCCGCGCACGGGGCGCTACGCGGCGATGAGCGATGGGGAGATGCTGGCGGTGCGCCGGGAGGAGCAGCGCCGCGCGGCGGTCCTCGGCAAGTATGGGCTGCAACTCCAGCTCGTGCATCCGAGCGCGAACGTGAAGACGCCGGGCCACGCGGGCGTGGCGGCGGATTTGGCGGCAATTTTTGGCGGCTGCGCGCCCGAGGTGGTTTATCTGCACAATCCCGCCGACAAGCATGACACGCACGTGGCGTTGCTGCTGCGATGTGTGGAGGCGCTGCGCGCGCTCCCGCGCGAAAAACGGGCGCGCCGCGTGCTGGGTTGCGAGGTGTGGCGCGATCTCGACTGGCTCGTCGATGCGGACAAGGTCGCGCTCGATGCGAGCGAGCGGCCCGAGCTGGCGGCGGAGTTGTTGACGATTTTCGATTCCCAGATCGCGGGAGGGAAGCGCTACGATCTCGCCACGCTCGGCCGGCGCGCGGCGAACGCGACTTTTCACACGGCGCACGCGACGGATAAATTTAGCGCGATCACGTGGGCGATGGACCTGACGCCGCTCGTGGCGGACGAGACGATGAGCGTGCGGGAGTTTGCGGAGGCGCACGTCGAGCGGCTGCGGGCGGACGTGGCGGCGCGGTTGAAGAAATTTGGCGGGTGAAGGCGGGGAACGGAATTCGAAGAACGGCCGGAATGGGAGGGGAAAGTCCAAGCGGGAACGCTCAACGTTTAACGTTGAACGCTTAACTCTCAACGGGCCGGGTGGGTTCGCGGCCGATCAGGAACTCTCCATCGCGTAGGCGCGGGCGAGGAGGACGACGGGATGGACGACCTCGGTGGTGGTGTCGCCGGCGGCGCGGAGGCCGTTTTGGATTTGCAGGTGGCAACCGGGATTCGCAGTGGCGATGACGCTCGCGCCCGTCGCGCGGAGGTGGCCGAGCTTGCGCTGTTGGAGCCACGCGGCGGTGGCAGGTTGCGTGAGGTTGTAGATGCCGGCGCTGCCGCAGCACCAGGTGGACTCGGCGCATTCGCGCAGCTCGACGCCGGGGAGCGCGCCGAGAATCGCGCGGGGTTGGGCGGTGATTTTCTGGCCGTGGCAGAGATGGCAGGCGTCGTGATAAGTCGCGAACAAGGGTCGCGACTTATCACGAACGTCCAACATCGAACGCCCAACATCCAACGTCGAAGTGTCGGAGGTTTCTGATTTGTAGTTGGGAGTTGGATGTTGGGAGTTGGATGTTGGGCGTTCCCGCGCTGGTCGCGGCGGCCGGAAATTTATTTCCACGAGGAACTCCGAGACGTCTCGGACCTTTCGCGACCACTCGGCGGCGCGGGGGGCGTAGGCGGGGTCGTCGGCGAGG
>JANYBX010000329.1 GCA_025360615.1 Opitutia bacterium | reverse complement strand
GTCCGCCACGTTGGCCCCGGTTAGGATGAAGCCAGCCGGACAACCCGAGGCATCGCAGGCGAGGTGGAACTTCGTGGAGAGGCTCGCTGGGAGGCGCCCCATCGGCCTGCGCGAGCTGGCCACCAGCGGGGCCGGTGCCCGTGGGCGTGGACCCGCTACCGCGGGGCGGCTGATCGTCCCGATCCTCAGCGTCGCGCGCCGGTCCGCCCAAGCTCTCATAAACGCCGGCCAAAGCCCGCGACGCATCGTAAACGGCCGGCGGAGGTCCTCAGGTGAGGTCTTGATGGTAACCAATGCGATGGTCGCAATGGTCACTAATGAGAGCGGAACTACGACGTCGCCGGTTGCCACGCTCGGGGCGTGAGAGCGCGGAGGTCGTCGCGGTTCGTCATTCGTGGCAGACGAGTGAGGATATCCTTCATATAGGCCATCGGGTCCTTGCCGTGGCGCTGGCAGGAGACGATCAAGGAGTAGAGGATGGCCGAGCGCTGTCCGGCGTCGGGATGACCGATAAACAACCAGTTTTTCTTGCCGATGCACGAGGGTCGGATCGCGTTTTCGACCAGGTTATTGTCGAGGCGACTCTCGCCGTGATGCAGGTGAGCGCTGAGTGGCGCCCATTGGCTGAGCAAGTAATCACAGGCTTTGCCGAGCGTCGACTTGGGCAGCACGCGCGATCGCGCCCACACGGCGAGGCGTTTCAGGCTGGCGGTCGTCCGGGCGAGGCCCTCGGGCTCGGCCCGCGCTTTGGCTCGCTGTGCGGGCGTCAGTTGCTGTTCGTCCCAGGATCGTTCCCGCATATACATTCGGCCGATCAAGCGCAACGCCGCCTGCGCCACGCGGGGATGATCCTGCTGCGCTTCGAAGAAGCGTCGCCGCGCGTGCGCCCAGCAGCCCAGCCAGACGACCGCCGGGTGCGAGCGCGCATACGCACCGTAGGCTTCGTAACCGTCGGATTGCAGCAGCCCGGCGTAATCGTCCGTGAGTAACGTAGTCAGTTCGCCATGACGCCGCGACAGCCGCCAATCGAACACGACGTCGGCACCCGGGGCGCTCACCACCCACAGATACCCTTGCGTCGTGCCCCGGTCTTTTTCGTCCGGGTCGATAAACTTCACCGGCGTCTCGTCGCATTGGACGTAATGCCCGCGCAGCAAGTCGGCGAGCATCAGCTTATAAATCGGCTCCGCCCAGTCGGCCGCGATTCGCACCCAGTCGACCATCGTCTTGCGGCTCAGCTTCGCGCCCCATTGCGCCGACATCGCCTCGATGCGGTAGAGCGGCAGGTGGTGTTGGTATTTGGAGATGACCACATACGCCAAGAGTCCCGCCGACGCGTAGCCGCCCGCCACCGGCCGCGGCACCGCCGGCGCGATCACGGGCGCGGCCTCACGATTAGCTTTGCGCCGAAACTTGGGTCGCACGAACTCGCGCTTCACCAGTTTTGGCCCGAGGATTTCCACCTCGAAGGTTCGCTCCTCGCTGATTTTTTCAAAGGCCTCCGGCTCGGCCTTTACTTCGTCGGGGATGATTTCGACGACCTCGTGGATGGGCAATTGGGCAAAGACCTCCGCTGGCATCGGCCGTTTTTCGGACGCCGGTGCGCGCCGCTCGTAATGCACGGTTTGGGTTTTCGGCTCGTGCTGCGGCACCTCGGGCAGAAGAAGCTTGGTCTGGGCCGGCGAGGCCATCGGCAGTTTTTCGCTCCGGCTACCGGCAAACATCTGCCGCTGGAACCACGCCACCTGCGCCTGCAGACCGGCCACTTCCGCTTCGAGCGAAAGGACTTTCGAGTAGAGTTCTGCGGCGGGTGGCATGGTGCGCTATATGATTGGCCCACAATAGCATAGACTATACCAAGTAGACGCTAAACTCTTTCATACCAAGCCTTTTGGCAACCGTCCTTCAGGTCGATGCCCGCCAAAAGCATCGTCAACGCTTCCGGCGCCAAGGACAGCTTCGCGCGATCACTGCCCACCGGCCAAGTGAACCGTCCCTTCTCCAGTCGCTTCGCAAACACCCACGGTCCGGTGCCGTCAAAATAGAGCATCTTCAGTCGGTCGCGGTCCTTGTTGACGAAGACAAACACCGCGCCGCTGCGCGGATTCTCCTGGAGTTTTTCTTCGGCCAAACTCCACAGCCCGTTAAATTGCTTGCGCATGTCCACTGGCTCCACCGCCAGATAAATCCGCAACGCCGAGGGAAACGTCAGCATCGGATCAGTTGCAGCAATCGCGCCACGTCCTCGACGCTGCTCCCGCGGATGATCGTCCCGTCGACCAGCTGCACCTCGAGTGGTGCCGCGGACGCTGCCCGCGGCAAGGTCAGCTCGGTAAATCCGATCTTTGGCCCGGGGCGCCGCCGTCGGTTCTCCTGCACCCACGACACGAACGTCGGATACTTCACGCCTTCCTGTTTCGCGAACGCTTTCTGCGTCAGCCCGCTTTCCGCATACGCCCGCACCAGCGCCTCGCGCTCCGAGGGCGGCGTAATCCGCCGCCCTCGCTCATCCCGCTTCGTCTCGATCAACTCCGTCGCAATGATTGCCATGGCGCCACCGTATCTGAAATCTCACGTGTCGCCTACGCGGTCCCCGGCCAGCCGTTTACGCAAGGCTGGCTGTGGGCGCTCAGCCGGCCCGGCGGCAATGTCGTCTTCGAGTGGCGGATGTCG
>JANYBX010000299.1 GCA_025360615.1 Opitutia bacterium | reverse complement strand
TGGTGGAATCTCCAGCCCGTCGCGTTGCGCGAGCACTTCTCCCAGCCCGGAAAAGTCGAGGTGCCCTTCCTCTCGCAACCCCCGATGCACTACCTCGGCGCTGCGTGGTATCAGCGCGACATCGAAATCCCCGCCGCTTGGAAAGGCCGCCGCGTTTCGCTCTTCCTCGAGCGTCCGCACTGGGAAACCACGGTGTGGATCGACGATCAAAAATCCGGCAACAACAACAGTCTCGTCGCGCCCCACGCCTTCGAGTTCGGACTCCTCACCCCGGGCCCGCACCGCCTCACGATCCGCGTCGACAACCGCCAGGTCGTGCGCGATCTCGAAAACGACGCCCACGGCGTCGACTCCCACGCCATCTCCGACGCCCTCGGCGCGACCTGGAACGGCATTGCCGGCCGCATCGAGCTCATCGCCACCTCTCCCGTGTGGATCGACGACGCTCAGGTTTTCCCGAGCGTCGCGAAAAAATCCGCGTTGATCAAAGTCATCGTCGGCAACGTCACGGATCAGAAAGGCTCGGGCACGATCAGCGTTGGAAAAATCTCCGCGCCCGTGACGTGGGATTCCTACGGCGGCGTCGCCGCCATCGAAGTTCCGCTCGGCGAGAACGCCCGGACGTGGGACGAGTTTCACCCGGAACTTCAGCAGCTCACCGTCGCGCTCAAAGGCCCGGGCGCCGACGACTCCCGCACCGTCACGTTCGGCCTCCGCGAGATCACCGCCCGCGATCACGATCTTCTCCTCAACGGCCGCGTCGTGAACCTGCGCACCACGCATTTCGGCGGCGATTTTCCGCTCACCGGTCATCCCGCGATGGACGTCGCCTCGTGGAAAAAAATTATCCGCACCTGTCAGGATTTCGGGCTCAACGGCATGCGCTTCCACTCGTGGTGCCCGCCGGAGGCCGCCTTCGTCGCCGCCGATGAACTCGGCTTTTATCTCCAAGCCGAACTCGGCCTCTGGGTGCCGTTCAATCCCGGCGGCGTTTACACGAAATACATGGAGGAGGAAACGCCGCGCCTCCTGCGCGCCTATGGCAATCACCCGTCGTTCGTCCTCTTCTCTCCCGCCAACGAACCCGGCGGTCGCTACACCGAGATCACGCCGCTCTGGGCGAAATCGTGGTATGAAAAAGATCCGCGCCGCCTCTACTCGGCCGGCACCGGCTGGAACCGCCCTGAGCAGGTCAACGGCGGCGCGCAGTTCGCCGCGCTCGTGCGTTTCGCGCCCGGCGAGCTGCGCAATTCCACCGCGTGGTTCGGCAAGGATTACCGCGCCGCCCTGCAAAACGCCCACATCCCCGTGCTCTCCCACGAGGTCGGCCAGTGGTGCGCCTATCCTGATTTCGACATCGTCAAAAAATTCACCGGCTACCTCCGTCCGTCGAACTACCATATTTTCCAATACATCGCCGAACAGGAGGGCACCGCTGAGTTCAACCACGCCTTCGCGCACGCCTCCGGCCGTTTCCAACTCATGTGTTACAAGGAGGAAATCGAGGCCAACCTCCGCACCCCCGGCCTCGCCGGCTACCAGTTGCTCGATCTCCACGATTACCTCGGCCAGGGCACCGCGCTCATCGGCGTGCTCGACACGTTTTGGGAATCGAAGGGCTACGTCACGCCCGCGGAATTTCGCCGCTTCAATCACGTCACCGTCCCGCTCGCCCGCCTCGCGCAGCGCACCTTCACCACCGCCGACACGCTCACGAGCGATGTGGAGCTCTACCACTTCGCGGAAAAGCCGCTGGCCGCCGCCGCGCCGTTCTGGAAAATCACCGACATCGCGGGCCACACCGTCGCCGCCGGCGAATGGCCCGCCCGTGACATCCCCGTCGGAAAAAACATTCCGCTCGGCCAAATCTCCGCCGATCTCTCGAAACTCCCCGCGCCCGCCGCCTACAAACTCGTCGTGGGCCTGAAAAATTCCACCGCGGAAAACGACTGGAATTTCTGGCTCTATCCCACGGCGACGACTGCGCCGTCGCCCACCGATGTGCTCATCACCTCCTCGTGGCCCGACGCCGCCGCCCGTCTCGCCGCCGGCGGAAAAGTGCTCTTCACGCCCGCCTCCGCCGACCTCGATCCCGCGCGCAGCCCGCCGCTGAAGCGCACGCCCGTTTTCTGGAATATCCAGATGAGCGTCCGTCCGCCGCAAAACCGCACGCCGCGCTTCGACGCCATGCTCGGCCTCCTCTGCGATCCGCAGCATCCCGCTCTCGCCGAGTTTCCCACCGAGGCGAACTGCGACTGGCAATGGACGCCCATCATCGACGGCGTTCACTCCGTGAATCTCGCCGATGCCCCGCGCGAATTGAAACCCATCGTCGCCGCCATCGACGATTGGAACCGCAACTGGCGCCTCGGCGTCATCTTCGAGTGCCGCGTCGGCCCCGGCCGCTTGCTCGTGTCCACCATCCGCGCCGAAAAAAATCTGCCCGCCGCGCAACAACTCCGCCGCTCCCTGCTCGACTACGCCGCCACGGAAAAATTCCAGCCCGTCGCCACGCTCACTCCCGCCCAAGCCGCCAAACTGTGGACCCGCGGCCGCGATCCCGCCGCCACCCCCGCGCAACAACGCGCCCTCGACCCCGATCTCGACGACGGCTCCGCCAAGCCAAAAAAAATCTAAACCCCCTCGTTTCATGAAAATCGCCTCCCCCGCCCTGCTCCTCGCGCTCTGCTCCGCCACCTCGCTGCTGGCCGACGTCAAACTCGCCAGTCCGTTCACCGACCACATGGTCCTCCAGCGCGAGATGAACGTCCCCGTTTGGGGCACCGCCGACGCCGGTGAAACCGTTACCGTCGAATTCGCCGGCCAGAAAAAGTCCACCACCGCCGGCCCCGACGGCAAGTGGCGCGTTGACCTCGCTCCCCTCACCGCCAGCGCCGAACCCCGCGACTTCGTCGTCTCCTCCGTCAATCGAAAATCCGAAAACGTAAATCGAAAATTTCAAGACGTGCTCGTCGGCGAAGTCTGGCTCGGCTCGGGCCAGTCCAACATGGATTTCTCCGTCTCGAAGAAGGCGAAGTATTTCGCCGGCGTCATCAATGAGGAGCAGGAAATCGCGGCCGCGAATCACCCGCTCATCCGCATGTTCACCGGCACCGCCGCCAAGGCCTACACCCCGCAGGAGACGGTCGGTGGCGCCTGGCTCGTCTGCTCGCCGGAGACAGTCCCGGGCTTTTCCGCCGTCGGCTATTTCTTTGCGCGTGAGTTGCAGCAGGAACTCAAGGTTCCCGTCGGCATCATCGTCGAGTCGTTCGGTGCGAGCTGCGCACACGCGTGGATTCGGCGCGAGGCGATGCTCGGCGACCCCGCGTTCAAAGCCGTGCTCGATGAGTTCGACGCTCAGGTGAAAAAATTTGTGCCGCTCACCGACGATGAAAACAAGGTCTGGCAGGAAGCCGCCGACCAAGCCAAGGCCGAGGGCAAGCGCCCACCGCGCAAGCCGCGCAACGATCCCGTGCAGGACCAGCACAACGCCACCGTCATGTTCAATGGCATGATCGCGCCTGTCATCCCCTACGCGATCCGCGGCGTGCTCTGGTATCAAGGCGAGTCGATCACCGCGCCGAAGGAACTGTTCCCCCGCTGGAACGAGCTGCTCATCGCCGACTGGAGAAAACTCTGGGGTCGCGAACTCCCTTTCTACTTCGTCCAACTCGCCGCCCTCGACAATGCCAGCAACAGCCCGCAGGTCCGCGAATGGCAGGCCGAGGCGCTGAAGCTTCCCGCGACCGGCATGGTCGTCACCCTCGACGTGGGCGATAAAAAAGACGTTCACCCGCATAACAAAGCTCCCGTCGGCGACCGCCTCAGCCGTCTCGCGCTGGCCCACGTCTACGGCCGCGACATCGAATTCTCCGGTCCACGCTATGAATCGCTCACGACGGAGGACGGCGCCCTCCGCCTGAAATTCTCCCACGCCGGCGGCCTCGTCGCGAAAGCCGGGGCGCTCGCCACCTTCGAGATCGCCGGCTCCGATGGAAAATACGAATCGGCCGAAGCGCAGATCGATGGTGACAGCGTCATCGTGACCAGCACCGCCGTGCCGAAACCCATCGTCGCCCGCTATGCGTGGGCGAACTACCCCGAAGGCGCGAACCTCTTCAACCACGCCGGCCTGCCTGCGGCCCCTTTCCGCACCGATCGGTAGGGCCCGCCTGAGACCGGCCCCACTCCTGCCCCGCACCCACTCCGATGTTCCAGCTCACTCATCCTTCCATTCTCCGCGGCTTTCTGACTACGGCGCTCTCCACCATCGCATTTTTAGCTCCGACCTCGGCCCAGGAAATCCCGCCGGACCCCAACGCCCCCGCTGCACCTCCCGCCGCCCGCGCCAACCGCGGCTCCCCGCGCGGCCCGAACCGCGAGATCGCCGCTCAGGCCGCCGCCGCCGGCCCCGAGCTGAAAGGAGGTCCCGTGCGGCCGACTTGGGAGTCGCTCAAGGAAAACTACCGCGTCCCCGAGTGGTTCAAGGATGCGAAGTTCGGCATCTTCCTCCACTGGGGCCTCTACGCCGTCCCCGCACACGGCAGCGAATGGTATGTCCAGCACATGTATTCCAACACGCTCGCGTGGCACGCCGAACACTTCGGTCCCGTGGATAAATTCGGCTACAAGGATTTTATCCCGCTCTTCAAGGCCGAGCACTACGATCCCGAGGCGTGGGTCACACTCTTCAAAAAGGCCGGCGCGAAATACGTCGTGCCCGTCGCCGAGCACCATGACGGCTTCGCGATGTGGGATAGCGCGCTCACGAAATGGGACGCGAAGGACATGGGCCCGCACCGCGATCTCATCGGCGACCTTGCCACCGCGACCCGCAAGCAAGGCCTGCACTTCGGCCTCTCGAATCACCGCGTCGAGCACTACTCATTCATCCCCACGCCCAACGTCCCGAGCGACCTGACCGATCCCGCCACCCAGGATTTTTATTGGACGATGAACCACAGCGACGCCCTCTACCAAAAATTTCTTGAGGACTGGGTCGCCCGCAACGTCGAACTCATCGATAAATATCAGCCCGAGATGCTCTACTTCGACAACGGCATCAACAGCCGCGCGCTCGACCCGGTGAAACTCAAGGTCACCGCCTATCTCTACAATCGCGCGAAGGAGCGCGGCCAGCAGCCCACGATGTTCAGCAAAGGCGACGGCCCCGGTGCCGCCTATCTCACCGGCGCCATCCACGATCTCGAACGCGGCCGCACCGTCGGCATCAGCGAAGACTACTGGCAGGAAGACACGTCGATCGCCCACAATTCCTGGGGCTACAACGACGACCCGCTCCAAATTCGAAACGCCGGCGAGTTGATCCGCGAACTCGTCGACTGCGTGAGCAAGAACGGCAACTACCTCCTCAACCTCGCACCGAAAGCCGACGGCACCATCCCCGAAAATCAACGGCTTCGACTGCTCGAAATGGGCGACTGGCTCGGCGTCAACGGCGAGGCCATCTACGGCACCCGCGCGTGGACGACCTACGGCGAAGGCCCGACTTCCCAAGGCGCGGCTAACGGCGCACGCGGCCTGACGGATGGGATGCTGAAAGTTTACACCGCGCGCGATATGCGCTTCACAACGAAGGGCGACACGCTCTACGCGATCCTCTTCGCCTGGCCGACAGGGGACGAATCCGCGGTGATCGCGTCGCTCGCCACCGGGAAAATTCCCGGCGCCAAGATCGAAAAAGTCGAAATGCTCGGCGTCACGAAGCCCCTGCAATTCACGCAGGATGAAAGCGGTCTCAGCGTGAAAATGCCCACTCCTGCCATCAAACCCTGCGATTTTGCCTACGTCCTCAAGATCACAGGTCTGAAATTGAAACCTTAACTCCTCCCGCTGTCCCCCCAGCCTCGTCATGAATCCGCCCTTTTCTCTCCGTCTCGCGCCGCTGCTCTGCGCCCTCTTCGCTTGTCTCTGGCCGCTCTCCACTCGCGCCCAGCGCCAGATGGAAAATCTCGGCCGCGGCGTGGTCGCGATTAACCAAGGCGGTGGCAAAGTCTACGTCGGCTGGCGCCAGCTCGGCACCGATCCCGACGAGATCGCTTTTAATCTCTACCGCTCCAACGGCGGTGCCACGGCCGCGAAATTAAATTCCGCGCCGCTCACGCTCACCACCGACTTCGTCGATACCACCGCCGACACCACCAAGTCGCTTTCCTATTTCGTCCGCCCCGTCATCGCCGGCACCGAGCAACCCGCGAGCACCGCCTTCGCGCTCCCCGCGAACGCACCAGTTCTCCCCTATCTCTCCATTCCGCTCCAAGTCCCTGCCGGCGGCACCACCCCCGACGGGAGCTACACCTACAGCGCCAACGATTGCAGCGTCGGCGACCTCGACGGCGACGGCGAATACGAGCTCATCGTCAAATGGGATCCCTCCAACTCGAAGGACAACTCCCAGTCCGGCTACACCGGCAACGTTTACCTCGACGCCTACAAGCTCGACGGCACCCGTCTCTGGCGCATCGATCTCGGCCGCAATATCCGCGCCGGCGCGCACTACACGCAGTTCATGGTTTACGATCT
>JANYBX010000203.1 GCA_025360615.1 Opitutia bacterium | reverse complement strand
CGGCGGTGGAGGCGCGGCGCACTTCGAAGGCGGTGCCCACGGCGCGCACGGTGACCCCACCGGCATCGACGAGGAATGGCCGCGCGGGATTTTTCGCGACGGTGAAGTGCGCTTCGCCGCGCAGCAGTCGCACGCGGCGTTCACCGGGGGTGAAAGCGGTCTCGATTTTGCCGCCTTGGTTGAGTTCCACGATCGATCCGTCCGACAGGGTGAGCTGTTCGGGCCGGGGAATCACGTGAATGGCGTGGGGAGCCGGTTCGCGGGTGGGCTCGGTGCGGGGGCTCAAGAGGGCGAGTGCGACCGCGGCGGCTGCGGCCAATCCGGCGAGCGAGAGGCCGATGCGCCAAGGGTGGCGCGAAGGGCGCGCGAGCAAATCGGCGTTGGGTCGCGGGCTATGCTCCGGGCGCCATTCGCTGAGGGCATCGAGTGCGCGCCACGTTTTTTTCAGGCGGGTGAGGCTCTGGCCGTGTCGCGGGCTCTGGCGCAACCACTGCAAATATTCATCCTGCTCGGCGGGCGTGAGGCCCCGGTCCTGCCGGGCGAGCCATTCGGAGGCGGCGAGGCCGATTGGCTCGGGCATCTCGGGATTTTGCCGGGAGTCGGACATGCGAGTTTAGGGCAGGTCGTAATTGGCCAGAAACTCCGCGCAGCGGCGCATGCCATTGCCCACCTGCGCCTCGACCGTGTGCTCGGAAATGCCGAGCTCCGCGGCGATCTCTTTTTGGGAGAGGCCGTAGATTTTTCGGAGCGTGAGCACTTGGCGGCACCGCTCGGGCAAGGACTGGATGGCTTGGGTCAAGAGTTCGAGTTCCTGTTGTCGGCCGAGGGTTTCAGACACGCCGGGCTTATCATCCAAGACGGACAGCCCGTCGATTTCCGCTATCGATTCGATGCCAACGATCTGATGCCGGCGAAAATGGTCGAAGGCGAGGTTGCGCGCCGTGGCGAAAAGGAAAGCTTTCACGGACACGATGGGCGGGCCGGCCCGCGCGCGCAGAATTTTCGCGTAGGATTCCTGCACGAGATCGTCGATGTCGTGGAAGTGGGGGAAGCGTGAGCGCAGCCAGGCGCGGAGAGCGGGTTCATGCGGCAGCACGTGCTGGGCGAACCATTGATCGTCGTTGGGGGCGGGCAAACTCACGGGGCGGGGTGGCGCGGGAGTCAAAGTGCGCGCCGGGCGCAGTTCAAGGAGGGGCGCTTTCGGTCGGTCAGCTCACGTATTTTTGCACAATGGGGATGCGCCGGCCGACGCCGAAGGCGAGGGGCGTGATCTTCAGGCCGGGGGCGGCTTGCTTGCGCTTGTATTCGTTCAGATCGACCTTGCGGGCGATGTCATTGACCACGGTTTCGGGGAAGCCTTGCGCGATGAGATCGCGGCGCGAGAGGCCTTCCTCGACGTAGCCTTTCAAGATCGCGTCGAGCTGATCGTAGGGGGGGAGACTGTCTTGATCGACTTGGCCGGGGCGGAGTTCGGCCGAGGGCGGTTTTTCGATGGTGTTCACCGGAATGATTTCGCACTCGCGGTTGATCCAGCGCGAGAGGGCGTAAACCTGCATCTTGAAAACGTCGCTGATGACGGCGAGCCCGCCACACATGTCGCCGTAGAGGGTGCAGTAGCCGACGGCCATCTCGCTTTTGTTGCCGGTGGTAAGGAGGAGTGCGCCGGATTTGTTGGAGAGCGCCATCATGAGGACGCCGCGGACGCGGGCCTGGATGTTTTCCTCGGTGACGTCGCGCGGGCGGCCGGCGAACACGGGGCCGAGCGCGGTCTCCGCGGCGGCGACGGCGTCGGCGATGGGGATCGTTTCAAAGGCGATGCCGAGATTGGCGGCGAGGAGGCGGGCGTCGTCGCGGGAGTGTTGCGACGAGATGGAGGAGGGGAGGGAAACGCCGGTGATGTTGGCCGGGCCGAGGGCTTCGGCGGCGATCACGGCGACGAGCGCGGAATCGATGCCGCCGGAGAGCGCTACGAGGGCGCGCTTGAAGCCGCTTTTATGGGCGTAGTCGCGGAGGCCGAGGACGAGCGCGGCGTAGATGTCGGCGAGGTCGTCCTGCGCGAAGCTGGGCGTGAGTTGGGGCGCCGTCGGAGCGGCCGTATCGACGACGCGAAGATCTTCGGTGAACGCGGCGAGACCGGCGGTGACGCGGCCGGTGGCGTCGGTGACGAGGCTGCGGCCGTCGAAGATGAGCTCGTCGTTGCCGCCGACGGCGTTGACGTAGACGATGGGGCAGCGGAGCGCGCGCGCGGCGTCGGTGACGAGGCGCTGGCGCACGTCGCCTTTGCCGTGGTGCCACGGGCTCGCGGAGAGGTTGACCATGAGATCGCATTTTTCCGCGATGAGCTGGGCCAGGGGATCGAGGCCGTGGTAGAGCCGGCGCGTGCCGAGCATGGGATTGGTCCAGATGTCCTCGCAAATGGTGAGGCCGATGCGCTGACCGGCGTGCGTGACGACGAGGGGGGAGGAGGCGGGCTCGAAGTAGCGGTCCTCGTCGAACACGTCGTAGGTGGGCAGAAGACATTTGTGCGCGGTGGCGACGATACGGCCGCGATGACAGAAGGCGGCGGCGTTGAAGCACGGGCGGCCGGTGTTGAGCGTATTGGCCACGACGGTGCCGATGACGGCGGGCACCTCGCCGATCTCCGCCGTGATCAGGTCGAGCGAGGCGACGACGTCGGGGACGAAGCGGCGCTTGAGCAGGAGATCGCGAGGGGGATAACCGCAGACCGCGAGCTCGGGAAACACCACGAGTTCCGCGCCCTGCGCGACGAGCGCGGCGTAGGCGGAGAGGATTTTGCGGCGGTTGCCCGCGAGATCACCGACGATGGGATTGAGCTGGGCGAGACCGAGGCGCATGGAGGGAAGAGGAGCGCGGAACGTGGAGGCGATTCCGCGCGCTGACAACTCGCAAGGCTTGCACCGGGGCGTCGGCGCGGGATTGCATGGGCGCACGCATGTCCCCGTTGAAAATTTCCCTATTCGCCGCGGTCTCCGTCATCGGCGTCCTGCAACCGGCGGTCGCCGCGCCGCTCACGCTGGAGCAGGCGCTCGGCGCGGTGGAGTCGGTGAACTTGAACGTGCTGCTGAGTCGCGAGGCGGCGGCCCAGGCGCTGGCGACGGCGGATCAGCAGCGGGTCGGCCTGCTGCCGAACATCGGGCTGAGCGCGCAGCAACGCCGCACGGAATCCGTGGGCGTGTCGAGCGCGGGCGTACTCACGCAGACGCCGGCGACCAACCGCTTCGACGGGAAACTGACGGGCAGCCTCGCGCTGCTGAATCCGCAGCAGATCTCGGCGTTGCGCGCGGCGCGCGCGGGCGTGGCGGTGGCGCAGGCGGATTACCAGGCGACGCTGCAAGGCGTGCTGAGCGGCGTGGCGCAGACTTTTTTCACCCATCTCCGGAACCTGCGGCGCATCGAGGTGCTCGACGCCAACACGGCGCGCGCGAAGGCTCTCGTGGATTTCGCGCAAAACCTGCTCGACGCCGGCACGGCGACGCAGATCGACGTGACGCGCGCCGAATCGCAGCTCGCGATCGCGCAGCAGGCGCGGCTCCAGCAGGACACGGTGGTTTACCAGAGCGCACTCCAGCTCCAGAGGTTGCTCGAGCTGAACCCGGCGCAGCCGGTCACGCTCGCGGATTTTAGCGTGCGCCGGGTGGGCGCCGGGGATTTTGCGCTAGGCCTGGAGCAAACCAGCTTCGGAAAACGAGCCGACTGGCTGCGGGCGCAAAAGGCCGTGGAGCAATCGAAGCTCGACGTGCGCACCGCGAAATTCGAGCGGCTGCCCGTGCTCGGCGTGAATGGCGAATACGGCTACGTCTCCCCGGAAGTTTTCAACAACCGCACGAGCCAAGCTTGGTTCGCGGGCGCGAGCGTGACGATGCCGCTGTTCGACGGGCTCCGGAGCGGCGCGGACCAGCGCGCGGCGCTCTCGCGGTTGCGGGCGCAGGAGGCGCGCTGGCACAGCCTGGAGCTGCAAATCTCCGCCGAGCTCCGGCTCGCGCAGCAGGACGCCGGCTCGCGCTTTGCGCAAATCAGCGTGGCGGAGAAGAGCCTGCGGCTCGCGGAGCAGGAAGTGCAGCTCGCGCAAATCCGGTTTAAGAACGGAGTGGCGGACAACCGCGAAACGATCGACGCGCAGAACCGGCTGGCGGTGGCGAGCGACGGCTTGGTCGAGTCCGTTTACCAATATAATCTCAGCCGGGTGGAACTCGCCCGCGTCAAGGGCGATGTGCGGGGGATTCTGGCGGAACGGGCGGAATGAGCGG
>JANYBX010000180.1 GCA_025360615.1 Opitutia bacterium | reverse complement strand
CCATGCGGCCCTCGGGGACGTGGCAGAGGCTGCGGGCGACGATCTCGTGGGCGGGCAGCGCGGAAATATTTTCGCCCAGAAACGTGACGATGCCGCTTTTCGCGCGGAGGAGGCCCGAGATGGTGCGCAGCGTGGTAGTTTTCCCCGCGCCGTTGCCGCCGATGAGGGTGACGATGGAGCCTGGCTCGATCTGAAAGGAGATGCCGCCGAGGGCGCTGATCGCGCCGTAGGCAACGTGGAGGTCGGTGACGGAAAGCATGTGGAATGTGCGATGTGCGATGGCTCAGACGCGACGACTCACGAGATGGGCGGATTGAACATCAGACATAGGACATTTTCCTTCATCCCTATCAGTGGTGCGCGAGGGACTTTTGGTGGTCTTCGCCGAGGTAGGCTTCGATAACCTTCGGGTCGCTCTGGATTTCGGCCGGCGTGCCTTCGGCAATCTTGACGCCGTAGTCGAGGACGGCGATACGCTGGCAGACGCCCATGACGACTTTCATCGAGTGCTCCACGAGGAGAATCGAGAGGGAGAATTGTTTTTGCACCTGCTGGATGAGGCGGACGAGTTCCACTTTCTCCGTGGGATTCATGCCGGCGGCGGGTTCGTCGAGGAGGAGGAGTTTCGGTTTCGTCGCGAGGCAGCGGACGATTTCGAGGCGGCGCTGTTCCCCGTAGGGCAGGCTTTTCGCGGGGACATCGCGGAAGCGGCGGAGGTTGAAAATATCGAGGAGCTCCTCGGCGCGCCGGGTGATCGCGGCTTCGTCGGCGCGGAAGGATTTTCCGCGGATGAGCGAGTGGAGCGGGCTGGTGGCGCGGTGGAGATTGCAGGCGACGCGGACGTTGTCGAAGACGGAGAGCGAGCCGAAGAGGCGGATGTTTTGAAACGTGCGCGCGATGCCGAGGGCGACGATCTCGTTGACGCGGAGACCGGCGAGGGGCGTGCCGGCGAACGCGATCACGCCGTCGGTGGGCTGGTAGACGCCGGTGATGAGATTGAAGACGGTGGTCTTGCCGGCGCCGTTGGGGCCGATCAGGCCGCAGAGTTCGCCGGCGTGGACGGTGAAGTCGAATCCGTTAACGGCGGTGAGGCCGCCGAAGCGGATCGTCGTCTGGTCGAGTTGGAGGAGGGGCGAGGGCATTGGTCAGCTGAATTGGCCGAGGCGGGCAGCAAGGCGGGAGGCGGTTTCCACCGGCTCACGGCGTGAATGGACCAAGGCCAGCACCGAGGTAAAACGTCGATCGGTGTGAAAGAGCAGAAGATAAGGGAAGCGCACCAGCCGCACGCGGCGAAAAATAGCACGCCAGGGTGCATGACTTCGCGGATTCGCCTCGAGACGGGCGAGCGCGGCGTCAAATCGTTGGGCGAAGTTCGTCGCGGCCAGGGGACTTCGGTCACCATACCAGCGGTGGGCCTCGGCGAACTCAGACTGCACGAGGTGATGAACTCGTGTTTGAGACATCAGCGCAGACCGGTTTTGGCACGAAATTCCGCGGGGGACAGCCAGGTGCCGGGACGTTTGTCACTGAGGCGCTGGCGAAGGATCGTTTCCAGCTTGGGATCGCTCGCGCTGAGCAGACCGGGAGGTTTTTCCTGCAGGCCGGCGTCGGCGAGCAGACGCTCAGCCAGCGCAAGTTTTTGCCGCTTGGATAAACTGAGAATCTGCGTCTCAAGCGTGGCGTTCATTCGCGGGAAGGTGACACGCCTTGGCCGCTTTTCAAGGATTCGCCGGGACGTGCTAGAAATTAATCGAGCGGTGCGGATGCCGAATGCTGGAGGAGTGGGGGCATCACTGCGGATTGATCTCGATGTCGCGGACGCCGCGGAGCTGGCGCATGCGCTCAGTCTGAGCGCGGATCTGGTCCTTCAAGTGCGCGACATTCGGGACGGCGTGGATGAAGCAGTGCGGATTGGTGCGATCGGCGGTTTCGAGGATGAGGTTTCCGCGGCCGACGAGTCGCAGCAGAAACGGCTCCTGAATCGTGTAGTCCCGCACGCGGTAGAGTTCAAATTCGCTGGTGGTGCGCGACAGCATGCCGGTTGAAATGCGAACGCGCTCGCTCGTGATCTCGTAAACCTGCGAGCGGGTTTTCAGCCAGCGGGAGAAAATGAAAACGATCGGCAGGACGAGGGCGGTGAGCACGAGCGGGCCGAGTTGGGTGAGAAAATAGGCGGCGACGATTCCGGCGGCGACGAGCAGCCAGAAAAAATACGCGCCGAAATTCGTCCACTGCGAAGGGGAGCCTTTCCAGATGACGGTCTCTTCAGGGTTCATGGCGATGGGTTTTTTTTCATGAAGGGCAGGCGGAAATTAAACAGTCCCTGCGGGCGGGCGAGCATGAGTACGATCAGCAGGAGCGAGTAGAGAATCATGCGGTTTTCCGCGACGTGCCGGAGCCATTCCGGCAGTGCCTCGATATGCGCGACGTAGCGCAACAGCTCGGGCAGCACGGTCAGCAGCACGGCGGCGAAGCAGGCTCCCGCCATGCGGCCCATGCCGCCGAGAATCACCATGACCACGATGTCCATGGAGCGCAAAAACCCGAAGGCTTCGGGGTGGATGAACTGCTTGAAATGCGCATACAAGCCGCCGGCGAGCCCGGCGAAACACGCGCTGATGACGAAGGCGGCGACCTTGTAGCGGGTGGGATTGAGGCCGACGGATTCGGCCGCCACCTCGTCGTCCCGCACGGCGAGGAAGCCGCGTCCGCAGGTGGACTGCACGAGATTGTACACGACGAGCACGGCCAGCGCGGCGCACGCGAAGGTGGAGAAAAATCCCGTGTATTTGCCCATGCCGCCGAGCCCGCGCTGCGCCCCGAGGGGCTCGGCGTTTTGAATGAGACCCTTAATGATCTCGTTGAAACCGAGCGTGACGATGGCGAGGTAGTCGCCGCGCAGTCGGAGCGAGGGGATGCCGACGGCGAGTCCCGCGAGCGCCGCGCCCAGTCCGCCCGCCAGCAACGCGGCGGCAAACACCATGGCGCCGACGGTTCCGCCCGGCGTGCCGGCCTGCAGCGTCAGCCACGACGAGACGTACGCGCCGACGGCCATGAAGCCGGCGTGCCCGAGGGAAAACTGGCCGGTGTAGCCGTTGATGAGGTTCAGGCTGACGGCGAGGATGACGTTAATGCCGATGCTGATGAGGATGTCGTAATAGTAGGGACCGATTCCGCCGGCAAACGGCGCCAGCGTGCCGAACGCGAGGAGGACGAGACAAAAAACGAGGTTGGAGCGCGAGGTCATCAGACTTTCTCCCGTTCCAGCGAGCCGAGCAGCCCGGCCGGGCGCAGCAGCAGAATCAAGATCAGCACGGTGAAAACAATCGGGTCGCGATAGGTCGGCGAAAAATAACCGACCACGAGGGCCTCGAGGAGGCCGATGAGGATGCCGCCAAGCACGGCTCCGGGGAGGTTGCCGATGCCACCGAGGACGGCGGCGACGAACGCCTTGAGTCCGGCGTTGATGCCCATCAGCGGATCGATGGAGGGCTGCTGAATGGAGGCGAGGATGCCGGCCGCACCCGCGAGCGCCGACCCGAGCCCGAAGGTGAAACCGATCACGCGGTCAAGATTGACGCCGGACAATTGCGTGGCGGTGGGATTGAACGCCAGCGCGCGCATGGCCAGGCCGATGCGCGTGCGGTTCACGATATGCCGCAGCAGCACGAGCAGGGCGAGAGTCGCGCCCAGCACCAGCACTTGGGAAAGGGTAATGGTAAGGGCGGACAATGCGCCCCACGCCGCAGGAATATCCAAGGCGCGGTCAACGATGAGGTCGGGAAACGACTGGGGGTTGGCGCCGAACACCAACTGGCCGCCATTTTCCAGCAGCAGCGAGACGCCGATGGCCGTGATCAAAACGGTGATGCGAGGTTGCTGGCGCAGCGGCCGGTAGCACACGCGCTCGATGACGATGCCCGCGAGCGCACTCAGCGCCATCGCGACGAGCAGCACCAACGCCACGCCCGCATACGAGGGGCCGAGGCCCGATGCGGCCAGGAGGCGCGGCCCAAGGTAGAGGCCGGCGAACGAGCCGAGCATGAAGATGTCGCCGTGCGCGAAATTGATGAACCGCAGCACGCCATAGACCATGGTGTAGCCGAGGGCGATGAGCGCGTAGATGCCGCCTTGGGCGAGGCCGTTGACCAGTTGCTGGAGAAATTCGATCAAGGGGAGGTCTCGGCGGCGCGCGCCGCCGGGGTGCGATCACGGAGCGACCGTCTGCTGAAACTGGAAGCCGCCGTTGGCGATGGTGAGGATAACGGCGGCCTTGGCGGCGTTACGTTTCTCGTCGATGGTGATGTGGCCGGTGATGCCGGGATGGTTCTTGGTGGCGGCGATGGCATCACGGAGTTTCGCACCCTCGGTGGTGCCGGCGCGCTTGATCGCCTCGACGAGGATCACGGCGCTGTCGTAGCCGAGGGCGGCCATGTCGTCGGGGATTTCGTCGTTATATTTGGCGCGGTATTTCCTCACGAAATTTTGGACGACAGGATTCTGGTCGTCGGCGCTGAAGTGGCAGGAGAAAAAGGAGCCGTCGAGGGAGTTGCCGGCGACCTTGAGCAGGGAGTCGCCGACCCAGCCGTCGCC
>JANYBX010000132.1 GCA_025360615.1 Opitutia bacterium | reverse complement strand
CCGACTCCTCGCCGAGGCTGGAAAGAATCGCGAGGACCGGGGTGAGCGGCGTGCGCAGCTCGTGGCTGAGCGTGGCGAGGAAATCATCCTTGGTCTTGTTGGCGCGCTCGGCGGCATCCCGGGCGGCGGCGAGTTGTGCCTCCGCCCGCTTGCGCTCGGCGATTTCGGCCCGCGCCGCCGCGTAGAGGCGGGCATTGTCGATCGCGATGGCGGCCTGCGCGGCAATTCCCACGATGAGGCGCTCGGTTTTTTCGCTGAAAACATTCGGCTCGGGATGGGCCAAAAAAATCCCGCCGATCACGACCCCGAGGCGTGAGATCACGGGCACGGCGAGATAGCTGCGGACGACCGGCTCTTTGTCCAGCCATGCGTGGTGCGGAAGCATTTTTGCGAAGCGGGCATCCGTGGGGAGGTCGGCGGAGCGCAACGCACCCGAACCGGAAAAAGTCGCGTGGAAGAGCGCGGTGTCGGGTGCCACGCCGCATTTCCGCAGGAGCTCGCCCGATGCACCAGAGAGGGCGGAGCGCAGCAGTGCCCCGCCGGGCGCCTCGGCCACGTCGTAATAGAAGGCGCCGAATTTCGCCCCACTCAATTCGGTGGCGGCATCGCTCACGGTTTGGCCGAGTTTCTGCAAATCGAGTTCGGCCGCGATCGCCGTCCCGTTGCGGGCGAGAAGTTCGAGGACGCGAGTCTCATCCCGCAGCGCCTCTTGGGCGCGCTTCACTTCGTCCACGTCGGTGTTGGTGCCAAACCAGCGCACGACACGGTTTGCGGTATCCCGCACGGGATTGACGCGGGTGAGGAACCAGCGGAACACCCCGTCGGCCCCGCGCAGCGGAAACTCCATCTCAAACGGATCGCCGGTGCGAATCGACGCCTGCCAGCGTGCGACCACGGCGGGGAGGATCTCCGCGTCGTGCACTGACTGCCAACCCCAGCCGGCCATTTGTTCGAAGGTCATGCCGGTATAGTCATACCAGCGGCGATTATACCAAAAAATGTTTCCCTCCGGCTCCGCCATCCACGCCAGTTGGGGAATGGAGTCCGCCAAGGCGCGCAGCTCGGCTTCGTTACGGCGCAACACCTCCTCCGCCTGCTTGCGCTCCGTGATATCGTCAAAGGAGGTGACGGCGCCGACGATTTTCCCTTGATCGTCTTTCAAGGCAGCGAAGTTGACGATGACCGGCAGGCGGGAACCGCCGGGGCGCTCGATCCACACCTCCACGTTCTTAACGGCAATGCCGGTGCGAAGCACGTCCACCATGGGGCTCTGCGCGTGGGGCAGCAGGGCACCGTCCGGGAGATAAAGTTTCATGGACCCGCAGTGCTGCTCCACTCCGCACTCGGGTTCGCGACCCCACAGCTCCACCGCGCGTGGATTGTAATACTGAATCCTCGCTTCGCTGTCGCAGACAAACACCGCGACCGAGATCGAGGCGAACAGGGTGCGGTAGCGTTGCTCGCTTTCCCGCAGGGCGGCCTCGACGCGGCGGCTCGCGCTCACATCGTGGAAGACCATAACGGCGCCGGTAATTTTTCCCGCAGAATCCCGGATCGGGGCCGCACTATCCTCGATCGCGGTTTCCCGGCCATCCTTGGAAATCAGGGCGGTATGGTTGGCCAAGGCTACGATCCGCCCTTCGCGCAATACTTCCCTCACCGGATTCTCCGCGCACTCACGGGTGGTCTCGTGAATAATGTCGAAAACTTTCTCCAGGGGCTGGCCGATCGCGTCGGCCAGTTTCCACCCGGTCATCTGCTCGGCCACGGGGTTGAGAAACGTCACGTGGGCCCGCACGTCAGCGGTGATGACAGCGTCGCCGATGCTCGAAAGCGTGACTTGAAACCACTCGTGTTGCTGGCGCAGTTCCTCCTCGGCCTTTTTCCGTTTCGAGATGTCGTGGAAGTAAATGGAAAGGCCGTTCCTAGCCGGATAGACGCGGACATCGAACCACCGGTCCTGCGGGGGATAAAAGGACTCAAAATCCGTCCTTACCCCCTCCGCCATCGCGCGGCGGTAACTCTGCTCTGCGGAAGAGCCCACCAGCGGGAGAAACTCCTCCCAGAAATTTTTCCCGAGCATCGTCTGCCGCGTTTTTTGCAGCGGGCGGAGAATTTCCTCTCCCTGCTGATTCACATAGGTGAGGCGCCAGTCTTTATCCACCGCGACAAACCCATCGGTGATGCTCTCGAGCACGTCGATGAGCAGCTGGTTCGACTCCCGGAGTTCCTCCTGGGCGCGGAGGAGAGCTTCCTCCGCCCGCTGGCGCGCGAGGAGAATGCTCTGCGCGTTCTGCAGCGCGGTGGAGCGGAGCTTTTTCTCCTCGGTTTCCCCGTTGGCCATCAGCGTGCTCCGAGTGATTGCGCCGCGAGCGCCGTGCCGGCCACGCGAGCGCGAATTTTGGCGAACGCCGTCTCGCGCGTCGTCGAGGTATCGTCGCAGAACGGCGCAAATCCACAGTCGTCCGTCGTGCCCAGCTGCGCGAGGGGGATATACTCCGCCGCCTCGAGGATGCGATCGCGCACTTCCTCGGGCGTCTCGATCCGCGGGTCGATCGTGGCGATGACGCCGACGAACACGCGCTGGTCCGGCTTAAGGTGGTCGCGGATGATTTTCAACACGCGCGGCCGATCAGCCTCGATCGCCAGCGCCACGTAGAAATTTCCCGCTTTCAACTCGAAGAGGCTCGGGAGCAACTCGGCGTAGTCCACGTCGGCACTGTGCGTCGAGTCGCGGTCGCCACCGGGACAGGTGTGAACGCCGATCCTTTGGCGGTCCTCCGCCGAGAAACGGGCGAGCGCGAGGTTGTTCAAATCGATGAAGCTGTTCAGCAGGTTGCCGGTGGGATCGAGTTTGATTGCGAGCCGGCCTTCCGTGAAATCGATCTGCACCTTGTGCGCGCCTTTCTGGAGACAGCGGCGGATCTCGGTCTCATGTTCGCGCAGCAAATCGTCGATGAACGCCTCGCGCGAATACGCGGGAATTCCCTCGGCCGGATACATCAGGCTGAGCGCGGAGGGCGAGATCACCGCCTGCTTCACCGCGACCCGCGCGTGGCGTTTCGCCACGTCGAGATATTGGTCAGCATAGCGTTTGTAGCGGAAGGGTCCGCTCGTCAGCCGATGCATCCGTCGCGTGTGGCCGGCCTTGAAGGGAATCTTGAAACCATCGGGGGCGATGTTCGGCAGCCCATGGACGCAATACGTCCAGAAGTTGTGATATTTCCGTTGCTCGCCATCCGTGATGACGGGTGAGCCCGTCGCCTCAAATTGCGCGATGGTTTCCCGAATCGCCTCCTCATAAAGCGGCTCGAGTTTCGGGTCGGCCCCATCCGCTGTCTTTAGAGCCTCAACCAACCTCGGAGAGCGAGGGATACTTCCAATCGGTTCGGTCGGAATCGTCATGGCACCGAAGGAATTGTCTCTAATTTTTCGAAATCCAAGCGAAAATAGCCGCGTTTCCACCGGAGTTTTATGCGCGAGGCGCTCCCCTCAGATGGGAAATGGAAACGGCTCCAACCCCATGCGGGCTGGAGCCGTTTTATCCTACAAAAGTGAGCGGCTTACTTGACGGTGATATTGTTTTTGACGTTGGTCACGCCCGAGATGCCCGCGGCGAGGTAACCGGCCTGCGCCTTTTCGGCGGAGGTGTTCACGAAGCCGCTGAGTTGGACCACGCCTTTGAACGTCTCGACTTTCACGTCGATCGCCTTGACGAGTTCATCCTTCACGAAGGCGGCTTTCACCTTCGTGGTGATGGTGGCGTCGTCGACGTATTCGCCCGTGCTTTCCTTGGTGGCGGTCGCGGCGCAGCCGCCCGCCAAAGAGGTGAAACCGATAGAAGCGGCGCAAAGCGCCGCGACGGATAAAGCTTTAAGTGAAGTTTTCATGGGTTGCACGGTATAGTAGCGGTTTAGGACCCGTGGTTCGCCCGGAAGCAAAATTTTCTGAAAGTTTTTCCGCGCTCTCACTGGCTCGGCTTCACCACCACCGGCAGCACCCCGGCCGAAACCGGCGCCTCCTTGGTGGCATCCGCGGCCTTGATCGCGACCTTCGGCTCCCACTTCAGCCAGTCTTTGTCCGGCTCGGGCGTGAGTTTGAAAACCATCCCGTCGGGCGCGGGCGGCGCAAAGTCCTTTCCGTCCGGTGTGGCAAAGGAGACGCCGCCGGACACCAACGATTCCAAGGAGGTGTTTTTCAACTCGGCGCCGAGCAGTCCGACCTTGAAAGAAAATCCGCCTGCGTTCCAAAAACGCGTATTGGTCCTCACGAGTTCCACATACGGCGCGTCGAGGTGAATCCGGATGAGCACCGCCGTCGCATCATCGGCCAGGCGGCTGGCTTCCACCGCGCCCACCTTCACCTCGCGATAAAAAACGGGCGCGCCGGCCGAGAGCGATCCGAGCCGGTCGCTGTGGAGCACAAAGGTGCGGCCTTCCGCGGAAATCCCGGGCGCCGGCGGCCGGTCGAGGCCGGTGAAATGCGTGGCGGGCGCACCCTTGCCCGCGCGCACGTTGATGCGTGCGCCGGTGAGCAGCGTATCGAGTCCGCGCACACCGGATAATCCGATCTCCGGGTGAACAATCCAAAATTGCGCGCCCGCGAGCGCCAGCGCCGCCGCCGTTTTATCCAGGCGCAGCTTCACCGTGACTCCCGCGAGATCCGGCTTGAGAGTCACCGATGTCACGATGCCGACGGAAACTCCCTTGTGCACGAGCGCGGTTTTGTCCGCCTCGACGCCCGAGCCGTCGACAAACTCGATCGTGACCTCCGGCCCTCGCGTGCGCAGCTCGCGAAATACCATCCAGCCGCCGACCGCGAGCGCGATCACCGGCACGATCCAGACCAGCGGCAGCGTGGGCACCCGGGAAACTTTCGGTGTCACGGGAGCACTCATGGCGGGGAAACCGTCGCGACCTGTTCCCGCCAGAGGACACGCGGGTCGAAAGCCCGCGTCGCCAGCACCGTCAGCACCACGGCGGCGGCGAAAGCCAC
This sequence comes from Opitutia bacterium, assembly GCA_025360615.1. Taxonomy (GTDB): domain Bacteria; phylum Verrucomicrobiota; class Verrucomicrobiia; order Opitutales; family Opitutaceae; genus Tous-C4FEB. The sequence goes on along the minus strand of JANYBX010000132.1, from coordinate 1,763 downwards.
GATGCCAGCTCGCGGTTCCACGTGGGAAAAAGCCCCGAACCGCACCACGCCCGAGAGAAACGCCACGAGGAAAACGTCCAGCATCGACCAGCGCCCGATGAAATCGACCACGGCATACAACCGGGTGAGCGGGCGCGCGTGGCGTGGCCGCACGCGCCGGCGGGCCGCCACGAGCAACCACGCGAGGCTGCCCAGTTTCAACACGGGGATCGCGATGCTCGCGATGAACACGATCGCCGCGATCACCCACAGCCCGTGTCGCCAGAGTTCCACGGTGCCGGAAAAAATCGTATCGGTGCGAGCGCGGCCGGACACCTCCGTGCTGAGCACCGGCAGCACATTCGCCGGCACCAGCATGCACGCGGCTGCGAATGCGAGTGCGGTCGCGTTGGAAAGATTCTGCGAGCGCAGCCGTGGCAACCGTCGCTTCATGATCCACCCTCCGTGAGGCGTCGCTCGCCGGTCGCCGCCACCAGCGTTTCAAGATCGACGCTCCGCCACGCCATCAGCAACGCGAACGACATGCCCACGTAGCACCAAAAGCCGGGACCGATCGTCACGTCGGCGAGCCGGCCGAGCTTCATCAGCGCGACGAGCACCGCGAGCACCTGCACCTCTGGCATCGCCCAGTGCTCCATCGCCAGTGCCGCCCGCGCCAGCACGCCGGTGTGCGCCTGTCCCCATCCAAACCGTTCCGGCAACAGCAGTGCCGCGAGCACACCCAGCAGGGTGATCGGCAAGAGCGCGCTGCAGAGGAACACCCACACCGCCAGCAGCCTCATGTCGTTTCCCACAAGCCATCGACGCCAGCGAACAGGACGTTGACCCGCTGGTTGCCCAGCTTCCCCGCCGTGACAAACGGCAGAAACATCGCCGGCACGGCGAGGATGAGGCCCGTGACGGTGAACGCCAATCCACCGTCGACGCCATACCGGTTGGCCCGGACGAGCACGACCCCGCAGCGGCTGCAGATCGCACGCTCGCGCACGCGAAGCTTTACCGGCTGATGCACGTAGCCGCAGAGTCGGCACGTGAAAGCTTCCTGGTGCACCGCCGTTGCCAACTCGGCGTTCATACCCTGACTCGCTCCCCTGCCGGCGGATTGATGGTGCCCCCGACGACGAGCGCCGCGCCGATGATCAGGAGGTTCTTCACGATATACTGGCCTTCCATGGTTAGCCCAAAGGGCAACGAAGCGAAGCACACGCCGGGCAACACCACGAGCGGCAAAAACGTTCCGGGCAACTGCACGGCGAGCAGCAGCAGCGCCAATCGCAGCGTCGAACGAAAACAAAAGCACACTCCGATCACGACTTCCCAAACTCCGAGGATTGGAATGAAAATATCGGGCGACAGCCAGTAGATCGTTCGCCGCACGAGATCGTCCGCCGGACTCGCCTGAAAAAATTTCAGCGCGCCAAACCAGACGAAAATCACCGCCAGCGCGAACCGCAGCACTCGCACTCCGTGGCGATGCATCCCACCCGACAACGCCCGGTCCCAGCGCTCCCACGCGCGAAGTGCGGACGAAGCTCCAGTTACAGGGAGGGTCGAAGCCATGGAACTAACAGTGACAGCCGCCGGCGACGGTGGTTGCCCGCGCGGTTATTGGCATGACGGTTCGGCGCGCGTCGCGGTGGACAACACCAACTACAGTGCAGCCGACGCCCAGCCCGGCAGCTCCACGCGCTTACCCTCCGCGAAATCGGCGACCAGTCTTTGCAGCCAGGGACGGCTGCAGGTGCAGTCGGCCGCCCGGATGT
>JANYBX010000514.1 GCA_025360615.1 Opitutia bacterium | reverse complement strand
GCGAACATGGCGCGCTCCACGGAGCCGGCGGTGGGCCAGAGGGACTCGGCGCGAGCGGCGGGCGCGAGCGCGGCGAGCAGTGCGGCGAGCAGCGCGGCGGCGCAGCAGAAGTTAGAAGCGGACTTGGACGCGGTTTTCATTGATGACGGTGGCGGCGAAATCTTTGCGCGACTCGGGATTGCGGACGGTGACGGTGTCGCCCTGGGCGCCGTTCTCCATGGCGAGGGCTTTCATGGTGACGACGAGCAGGCCGTCGGCCGCGGAGACTTCGACGAGTTCGCCTTTGCGGACGAGCGGGCGGCGGGAAATATCGCGCCAGGTGAGGAGCCGGCCGGCCGAAACGGCGCGGGAAATAATAAAGGAATGATCGCCGACGGCGGCGGGCAACACGTCGCGTTCGCGGAAGAGATCGACGCGGCGCGTATCGAGCAGCGCGGGATCAAACGTCGCGCCGACGGTGAGCGGCTGGCGCGCGACCCACACATCGCGAAGGAGCGCGGCCCGCACGACGAAGGTGGTTTCTGCGGCGGTCTCGCCATCGGCGAGCACGCGGCAGCGGAGCAGCATCGAGGCGGCGGGCACCGCGGGATATTCGAGGACGCTGATGTCCCACGCGGCGGCGACGCGCGCGGGTGGCGTCCACGCGCGGACGAGTTCGAGCTGGAGATCGCCCTCGAGGTTGAAGTGGGAGGCGACCTCGCGGACGAGCGTGGCGACGAGGTGATCGCGCGTGAGCGGAGTCGAATCGGCGGCGCGCAGCGGGAGCACCCCGAGGAGCGCGGGGGAAACGAAGCGGAGGATGGAGCGAAAAAATTTCATCGGTCAGCGTTTCATCTGAGCGACGTTTTGGAGCATCTCATCGGAGGTCTGGATGGACTTGGAATTGATCTCATAGGCGCGCTGGGCGGTGATGAGGTTCACCATTTCCTCGACGATGTTCACGTTGGAGGCCTCGGTGTAGCCTTGGACGGTGGTGGCGAAGCCTTGCTCTCCGGGGTTGCCGGTTTCGGGCGAGCCGCTGGCGGCGGTTTCCTCGTAGAGGTTGCCACCGAGACTGCGGAGACCGGCGGGATTCGCGAAGCGCGCGAGCGTGACGCGGAAGCTCTGCGTGCCGCTGGCGCTCTGCACGGTGACCTGGCCGTTCTCGGCGATGGTGACCGCGCTGGCGCCGGAGGGGATGGGCTGGAAACCGCTGAGCACGGGGTGACCGTCGATGGTGACGACCTGGCCTTGGGCGTTGAGCTTGAAGCTGCCGTCGCGCGTGTAGGCGGTCGTGCCATCGGAGCGTTGCACCTCGTAGAAACCGTCGCCCTGGAGCGCGACGTCGAGCTTGTCGCCGGTTTGCGTGAGCTGGCCTTGGGTGAAAACTTTCGAGGTGGCGGCGACGCGGGAGCCGTTACCGACTTCGACGCCGGTGGGGACGAGATTGCCGCCGCCGGAATCGGTGCCGGCCGCGCGCGTGGGCTTCTGGTAGAGCAGATCCTGAAACTCGATCTTGCTGCGCTTGAAGCCGGGGGTGTTCACGTTCGCGAGGTTGTTCGCGATGGTGTTGAGGTTGAGCTGTTGCGCCTCCATGCCGGTGGCGGCCGAGTAGAGCGAGAGGTTCATGCGCGTGGGTTGGGTTGAAATTCAGCAAGCTGCAGGACGGAGGCCGGCGCGCCCCCATTGCGCGCGCGGCCGTGCAGTCGTGATTTGGGTTGTCGGGCTGGGGAATTCATGGGGGGCGGGATTTTCAGCCGAGGGCCTCGATCGTCTTCTGCATCTGCTGATCGGCGGTGGTGATGATCTTCTGGTTGGCCTCGTAGGCGCGGGAGATGAGGACGAGGTCCACCATTTCACGGAGGGGAACGACGTTGCTGCCCTCGATGTAGCCTTGGAGCAGCTCGGGATCCTCCACGCTCTGGGGGGCGACGCCGTTCGGGGCGATGAACGTGCCGCCGGGCGCGGGGATGAGTTGCGAGTTGTCGGTGAATTTCTGCACGGAGAGCCGGCCGAGCGCGGTGGCGCCTTGGAAAATCGTGCCGTCCTTGTTGATCGCGACCGATCCGCCGCCGGCGACCAGGGTGATCGAGGAGCCGCCCTCGCCCATCACTTCATCGCCATTGGCGGTGACGATCGTGCGGTCGGAGCGCAGGCGAAATTCGCCGCTGCGGGTATATACTTTCGAGCCGTCGGGTTTTTGGATTTGGAAAAAGCCGTCGCCTTGGATGGCGACGTCGAGTTCGCGACGCGTGGGCTGCGTATCACCGGTGATGAAGTTGATGCCGGGATTTACCTTCGGGAAAAGCGTGGGCATGCCAGCGGCGCGGCCGATCGGCGCGCGCGGATCGATCTGAAGTTCGCCGGCGCTCTGCGTGCTGAAGCTGACGGTGCGCTTGCGATAGCCGGTGGTCTGGCTCGACGTGATATTTTGGGCGACAGAGTCCTGCCAACGCTCGAGCGCGGAGAGGGAAGCTGCGCTTTGATAAAGACCGATATTCATCGACGGCCCACTTAAGCCGGCCGCGTGCCGGGATGTGCCGACATCTCGCAAATGACTGAATTCCTGAATATTAAACTTTTATAATCCGTCGTTGAAAAAATCTTTCACCCGATCAACAAGGCGGCCGCGAAAGGAGCGGCAGGTTTTGCCGAGGGGCCCATGGGCGCGAAACGCCCGGTCGCCGAGGCCACGCCAGGGAACCTCCGAGCCCCGCGGGGGATCGCCGGCGCCAATCCAACAACGGCGCAACTCCTCCAATGTTTAATTAAAATTCCGGGGACCGACGGAGACCTTCGACGCCGTTGGGATTGAGCCAAAGCGTTCGGTTCGTCCGCCGAACGGGACGCGCCTTGCGCCGAGAATTACCAGCCGTCTTGGTCTTAATCCAAGCCTCATGATCGCGGTCATTCAGCTCATCAGTTTAGTCTGGGCCGTCATTACGGTGCCCCTGGCAGTGGTGCTGCTGGGCGTCGCTGTCACGTGGGACGGGCGGGCTTTCTCCCTAGCAGCCGTGCTGGTGGGTTTCACTCCGCTCATGGCATCGTTTGGAAAAGCCCCGACGCGCCGGCGCCGGTTGCCGATCACGATTGCG
>JANYBX010000093.1 GCA_025360615.1 Opitutia bacterium | reverse complement strand
GGCGCGCGTGAATACCTCGTGCCCTCGCGCATTCACGCCGGGCAATTCTACGCTCTCTCGCAATCGCCGCAGCAGTTTAAGCAGATCCTGATGGTCGCCGGCGTGGAAAAATATTTCCAGATCGCGCGCTGTTTCCGCGACGAAGATCTGCGCGCCGACCGCCAGATGGAGTTCACGCAGGTGGACGTCGAGGCGTCGTTCATCGACCGCGAGGGCATCTACTCGCTCTTCGAGGGCATGTTGAAAAAACTCTGGAAAGATGTGCTCGGGCACGACCTGCCGACGCCGTTTCCCCGGATGCCGTTTGTCGACGCGATGAACCGCTTCGGCGTGGACAAACCCGACGTGCGCTTCGGGCTGGAACTCGTGGATTTCACGGACTTGTTCAAAGCGTCCTCCTTCAAAGTCTTCGCCTCGACAGCGAACGGCGGCGGGGCGATCAAGGCGATCAATGCCAAAGGCCTCGCGGACATGACGCAGGGCGAGATCAAGGCGCTCGAGGAAATCGCAAAATCGCTCGGCGCCAAAGGCCTCGCTTTCATCAAGGTCGAGGGCGGCGAATGGAAATCGCCCATCGTGAAATTTTTCTCCGAAGCCGAGAAAGCTGCGCTCACCGCGGGGCTCGGCCTCGTCGAGGGCGACATGGCGTTTTTCGCCGCCGCGCCGTGGGAGAAAGCCTGTGCGATCCTCGGCCGGATCCGGCTGGAGGCCGCCGCGCTCCTCCAGAAACGCGGCAAGCTCACGATCCGCCACGATGACTGGCAGTTTCTCTGGGTCGTGGATTTCCCGCTCATGAGCCACGACGAGGCGGAGAACCGCTATGTGGCCACGCATCATCCGTTCACTGCGCCGGTGCCGGAAGACGCCGCCTACCTCGACAGCGATCCGAAGAAAGTGCGCGGCCAGCACTATGACGTTGTCCTCAACGGCATGGAACTCGGCGGCGGCTCGATCCGCATTCACAACCCCGCGATGCAGAAAAAAATCTTTGAGGACGTGCTGAAGATTCCCGCCGACGTGGTGGAGAGTCGTTTCGGCTACATGCTGAAGGCGGTCACTTACGGCGCGCCGCCGCACGGTGGCATCGCTTTCGGTCTCGACCGGATGTGCGCGCTCCTCTGTGGCACCACGAGCATTCGCGACGTGATCGCCTTTCCGAAAACGCAGAAAGGCCAGGATCTCATGGCGCAGAGCCCGACTCCGGTCACGGCGAAGCAGCTCAAGGAACTGCACATCGCCGTCGTGCTGCCCGAGTGAGCGGAAGGTGCGGGCGAATGGGCCGCCTTGGCATACCCCTTGCTATCCGGGACGGGAAGGTTCGCCCTGCGGTGAACCCCTTGTCCGTGCCAAACTAACCTCGTCACCCGCCCTCCAAAAACACTCCGCATGAAACTCATCCTCGCCATCATCAAGCCGTTCAAATTGGAAGAGGTGAAGGAAGCCCTCGCCGAAGTCGGCATCGAGGGCATGACTGTGACCGAGGTGAAAGGTTTTGGCCGTCAGAAGGGTCACACGGAAATTTACCGCGGCAGCGAATATACCGTGGATTTTCTGCCGAAGGTGAAGATCGAGATCGCCGTCTCCGACGACATGGCGGGCAAGGCGGTTCTGGCCATCGTGAAGGCCGCCAAGACCGGGAAAATCGGCGATGGCAAGGTGTTCGTCGTTCCATTGGGAGATGTGATCCGAATCCGCACGGACGAACGCGGCGAGTCCGCCGTTTGAGCCAATCTCACAACCCATGTCAGGAGCCCTCCGGCCGTTCTTCCCTGAGGAAGACCGGCCGATTTTTTTGCAAGGTTCGTTTCCATGAAAAAAAGCTATGACAAAAATGAAATTCACGCATGGCATCCGCCCTGCTAATCCATCCACGCTCATGAAATCCCCATTCAACCTGATTGGACACCGTCTCGTATTCGCGGGCGCGCTGCTCTTGGCAGCCGTCTCCGCTTGGGCTCAAGCCCCGGCCGCTGCCCCGGCGGCCGCCACTCCGCCTGCCGCTGCTCCGGTGGCGCCACCCACCCAAGAAGAGCGCCTGACCGCGCTCGAAGCCTACGTCACCAACGGTGACCCGGTCAAAGGACCGCTCGTTGGAAATGCCGGCCCCGGTCACAACGCTTGGATGATGACGAGTTCCGCGCTCGTGCTCTTCATGACGCTGCCCGGCCTCGCGCTTTTCTACGGCGGCCTCGTGCGCAAGAAGAACGTCCTCTCCGTCCTTGCCCAGTGTCTCGGCATCGCCGGCCTCGTCACGATTCTCTGGTGGGCCTTCGGCTACAGCCTCGTCTTCGGCAAGAGCTTTAACAGTCCCTATCTTGGCGGCTCGGAGTATTTCTTCCTCAAGGGCGTCACCTCCGCGCCCAACACCGACTACGCCTACTGGGTCAGCCAGAATGTGTTTTCGATGTATCAGATGATGTTCGCGATCATCACCCCGGCGCTGATCGTCGGCGCGATCGCCGAGCGCATGAAGTTCACCGCGATCATGGCTTTCGTGGCGCTGTGGATGTTCGTCATTTATTTCCCGCTCGCCCACATGGTGTGGGGTTCAAGTGGTTTGATGAACGGTGTCTGGAACGGCGACGCCGCGATCAAGGCCATCGACTTCGCGGGCGGCACCGTGGTTCACATGTCCTCGGGTTGGACCGCGCTTTTGCTCTGTATCATCCTCGGGCCGCGTCTCGGCTTCGGCAAAGACAAGATGGCGCCGCACAGCATGGTGCTGTGTATGGTCGGCACCGGGATGCTCTGGGTCGGCTGGTATGGCTTCAACGCCGGTAGCGCCGTCGCCGCCGATGGTGTCGCCGCCAACGCCTTCATGACGACCACGCTCGCCGCCGCGGTCGCCGCGTTCGTGTGGGGCCTGATCGAGAAAGTTCTCCGGGGCCACGCTTCGATCCTCGGTTTCTGCTCCGGTGCGGTCGCCGGTCTCGTCGTCATCACGCCTGCGGCCGGCTTCGTGGACTCCACGGGCGCGGTCATCATCGGCGTGGTCGCGGCGGTGATCCCCTACATTTTCGTCACCAAGGTTAAAGCGGCCTTCGGCTACGACGACGCCCTCGACACCTTCGGAGTCCACGCCGTGGGCGGCACGCTTGGCGCCTTGGTCACCGGGTTCCTCGCCACGGACGCAGTTAACGGCAATCTCAGCTTGATCGCCGATGCCACCAAAGCGAACCCCGCTACGAAAAACGGCCTTGCCGCCCTTGTGGCGCACGGCGGCCTCTGGGTCGAACAAGCCAAGGCCATCGGCATCACGCTGGTGCTCTCGCTCGTCGGCACCATCGTGCTCGCCTATCTGGTGAAGGCCACCATCGGCCTTCGTCCGACCCCGGAAGTCGAATCCCAAGGGCTCGACATCAACGACCACGGTGAAGAAGGTTACATCGACTAAGTTATTCCCTCCTCTAAAAAATCCCCATGAAACTTATTATCGCGATTATCAAACCGTTCAAATTGGACGAAGTGAAGGAAGCCCTCAGCGCGGCCGGCATCGAAGGCATGACCGTGACCGAGGTGAAAGGCTTCGGTCGCCAGAAGGGTCACACGGAGATCTACCGTGGCAGCGAATACACCGTGGATTTCCTTCCGAAGGTGAAACTCGAAATCGCCGTGAGCGACGAGATGGCCGGCAAGACCATCGACGCCATCGTCGGCGCCGGCAAAACGGGCAAGATCGGTGACGGCAAAGTCTTCGTGCTCCCGCTCGAGGAAGTCGTCCGCATCCGCACCGACGAACGCGGCGAAGCCGCGATCTAAGCGCCGCGAATCGAAAACCGTTTCCGTCAATTGACGAAGGCCGGCTCTCACGCGAGAGCCGGCCTTTTTTTGGGCAGACGGGCGCGACCGCTCTGAGGGTAGGGCGGGTTATCCCTAACCCGCCGCTGCGACTCCGCTCACTGGAAACGCGGAGACCAACCGGCGCGTTAGGGATAACGCGCCCTACCTCCAGCCGGCTCAAGCCTTGGCGTTTCCCAGTTTCCCCGCCTGAAACCGAATCGCGCGCTGGTAGGAGGTGATCCCCGGATCCTCGCTCGTCTCGATGAGCGTCGTCAGCGCGAGCTGCAACGCCTCCGCGTGCTCGCCAAGATCGTGCAACGCGAGCGCGAGAAATACCTCGAACTCGCGATGATCCGGAAACTGCGCGCGACCGGAGCGCAACACCTCGGCGGCGCGGGCGGGTTGACCGAGGGTGCGCCACGTCGAGCCCAGCCCGATGAGGGCGCCAGCGAGTTCGTTACTCGGCAGTCCGAGGGCGATGGCGCGCTCGTAGTGGGGAAGGGCTTCGCGTTCGTGACCGAGCACGTCGTGCGTCCAAGCGAGCTGGTAGGCGATTTCGGCGATGTTCGGAAAGCGCGCATCGAGTTTCACGAGCAAGTCGAGCACGTGATCCACCTGCCCGCCATGGCGCGCGCCGACGATGGCGGCGAGTTCGGGTTTCCAGTCGTGAATGGGTGAAGGTAAAATCTGCATGGAGAAGCGCGACAATCACCCGCCGGAAGATTCCGGCACAAATCTCCCGAAGCCGCCGCTGGGATTTCGCCGCAATGTGAGCAGCGTTCGGAGGCGGAGCCAAATCTCGCCGAACATGCCGGAGCCGGGCCACGGCATCGGTGACGAAGAGCCATTCGGATAGATGAGTTCCACGCGAATGCCTCGGCGAATCCACGGGCGCAGCGCATGAACGAGGTCGAGGGCCATGGGTGTGGGCGACTCGTGAACGATGAGTGCCCGGGTGATTCCGTGGTCCATCAACAAAGTGGCTGAGGGAAAATCGGCGGCAAACACCACGGAGCGGTTGTCGAACATCCCGGGTGCAATTGATCGGCCGGTCGCCTGACGCTCCGCGTCGAGTATGAAGACCGGCGGTGCGGTCGGTGAAAGTGGGATTTCCGTGAGGTTGGGCGCGGTGGCGACGAGCGCGGCGAGTTGAGCGTCGACGTTGACCGCCGGGCCAGCAGGGGTCACCTGTGCGAGGGGCGGCGGGCAAGCGTTGAGCAGTGAGACTGGGCGATAGCCGCGTGCCGCCACTTGCAGTGCGAAGTAAATCGAATGGATGCCCCCTAGGTCGCACACCAAGGCGCAGCCTTCGCCGGCGGCAGGCACCCAGCCAAGATCGAACTGCGGGACATCGGTGCTCGCGATCTCCGGGAGTGGGCGCGGGAGATGGGCGAAGGGCGCGGATTTGACCCACGGCGACCATATGCTGAGCGGCGGAGCCCAGATATCGTAGAGCGCGTGTTTGTCCATGATCCGGCTGATGTTTATTGCGCGATCAATACGGCTGCGTCACGCGCGGAATAATCGATGACTTGGGCCGACGACAGACGAGCATAAATCCCACTGGCGTGACCGTTGATGGTGTAAACGCCAAGGCAGGGTCGCATGGGTCCAAGCGGGGTGGATAATGAAAGTGTCTCGAAACGTTCCTGCACCAGCCAGCGGCGCGGATGCCAGCATGCGGAAAGCCCGGCGGACCAGCGGGTCCCCCGGCTGGACCAGATGGACGAAATAACGGCATCACCGGTGTTGCAATAGGCCGGTTTCAAAACACACGCCCTGGCCGGCAAAACCCAGGGCGCAAATGGCGAATGGATTGGGGGCAACAGGCTCTGCCACACGGGGAGCAAGGTATCGAGCTGCGGCCACACAAGGGGAAGGCGTTTACTTTCGCTGAGCACAGCGACGCCGGGATTACACACGGGCGTGAGGCCGCCTCGCAGTAGCAGTCGCCAGTTTTGGCCGGGAATGCGGGTCAGCCATTCGCCTTGGAAGAAACGATAGATCGCATCGACTGGACGGGTGTCGTCGTCGGAAAGTTGCACCGAAGCGTGACCGTCGAGCCAGACAAGTTGCTCGGGCCGCGCAAAAATGGTTGCGATGCCGCGTGCGCGGAGGCCGTCGGACACAAAGGCGATCACCTGCTGATCCTCAATATAGCCGGGTGCGGCGAGCAGGGCGATGCAGCGGGATTTGACCGTTTGGGTCGCCAAAGCCGCGCATAATTCAGCGGAGGGATCACCCGCTGAATTCGCGCCGCAAGCGAGGACGGACGCCATTGTGCGGGTAAAATGAGAGGCTTCGCAGAGACCTCCCGGAACATCGCTGTTCACCTCGGAGATTTTCCACCCGTCGACGGTCGGATGAAAATCGTAGCGCAGGATGCGCGCCGCGGTAGGTGTCCAAGGTTCGGGATGGCTGAGCGCGCGACGCACCTTTGCAGGCAGGCCGAGCAACGGCCACAGTTTGGAACGCTCCGCGATTTCGGTTTCGATGGAGTTGAGTTCGCGGGTCAGGCCTTCAGCGAGGCGAACGAGGCTTTGCCACACGCGCTTAGGTAGCACGAGTGCGAAGGGCGAAAGCGCGCAGGTGTCGCCGATTTGTGTGTCCCATTTACATGCGTCGAGTGAGAGATGGCGAACGACTTGGCGATGGGTGTCGGTAGAAAGTGCGGCAGTGCAGTGCCAGTCGGCGAAAGCCGGATCGAGATCGGAGGCCGGATTCACCGCGAGAAAAGCAAGGCCGCGGCCACCAAATAAATCGCTGCGGGGACGATCCCGTGGACGAAGTTGGAATTTGGGTGATGCCCCGTGCGGACGTGCAGAAGGTGTTCGATGATCCCGGCCGTCGTGAGCAAGAGCAGCAAGCCGGGAAGCTCCGCCAGAAAATCACGGCCGGTCGCAGCGAACGAAACCCAGTCGCCGGCCGCCGCCCGAGCGAGCACCAAACCATTGGCGAGCATCAGTGCGCCGCAACGCACTCCGGCGGCGAAACTGCGCTCGAAGGCAATGGTTGCGAGGCTTGAGGTGAACACGAAAAACGCGATGCACAGCACACCGTGGGTGAAGAAGCCCAGTGCGATGGGCCAAAGCGTGGTGCTGAGGGTATCACCGGAGCCGAGGTTGGCTCCGGTGACGTAACAAGCTGCGCCCAGCCACGTGCCGACCAAAGCGGGAAGGGCGGCGAAATTGCGGCGCTCAAGGACATCGGTGAGCGAATCGAGCCCGCAAAGCAGCAGAAGCACGCTGGAGAATTGGAGCGTGATTGCAGCGACGGCGACGAACAGGAGTTGCAAGCCTCCCTCTGCGCGAACTTCCGGAGCAGCGTGCAGGCCGATGATCCACCAGATTCCCAGCAGGCAAAGCAGAGGAATTGAGCCGAGCGAGATTTTGACTGCCAGCGCAGGGCGAAAATTTTCAGCAAAAATCAGCCGCCGATACCAACCAATCCAAAGCAAGCTTGATAGAACAAGCGCTGCGATCAGGACGGGGTATTCGCTAGCGGACATGAGCGGCGGGGGAGGGCGCCGAGCAGATCGACTCGTCTGGCGGCCCAGCCCGACTTTATTTCTTCTTCTCCGCCAGGGCGCGCGTCGCGATTTCGGTTTTTAGGCGCGCGAGGTAGTCGGCGAAGGGCAGGACGCCTTCGTCGCCTTTCGCGCGGCTGCGCACGCTCACGGCCTGCGCCTCGGCCTCCTTGCCGCCGAGGACGAGCGTGTAGGGAATTTTTTCGATTTCGGCGCGGCGGATTTTCGCGCCGAGCTTGTCGCTGTGCCCGTCGAGCGAGGCGCGGACGCCAGCGGCCTTGAGCTGCGCGAGGAGGCTGGTGCCGTAGTCGTTCACCTTGTCGCTGATCGGCACGAGGCGAACTTGCTCGGGGGCGAGCCACACGGGGAAATCACCGCCAAAGTGCTCGATCAACACGCCGCAGAAACGCTCCATCGAGCCAAAGGGCGCGCGGTGGATCATCACGGGGCGGTGCTTTTCGTTGTCGGCGCCGGTGTAGGTGAGGTCGAAGCGCACGGGGAGAACGTAGTCCACCTGCACGGTGCCGAGCTGCCACTCGCGGCCGATCACGTCCTTGATGACGAAGTCGATCTTTGGCCCGTAGAAGGCGGCCTCACCGGGTTCTTCCGTGAAGGGCACGCCGAGGGTTTTCGCGGCGTTGCGGCACGCGTCCTCGGCTTTGTCCCATTGCTCGGGATTGCCGGCGAATTTTTTGCCGTCGGGATCGCGCAGGCCGACGCGCACGCGGTAGTCGGTCATGCCGAGCGTCGCGAGGACGACCTTCACGAGCGCGAGACAGCCGAGGACTTCAGCGGCTACTTGATCCTCGGTGCAGAAGAGATGCGCGTCGTCCTGCGTGAAGCCGCGGACGCGTGTCATGCCGTTGAGTTCGCCGGACTGTTCCCAGCGATAAACGGTGCCGAACTCCGCGAGGCGCACGGGCAGATCGCGGTAGCTGTGCGGCTGCGAGGCGAAGATTTTGATGTGATGCGGGCAGTTCATCGGCTTCAGCATGAAGCCGTCGAGGAGCTGGTCGTCGGGCCGCACGCGGTCGGGCGCGATGGTTTCCTTGCCGGTGCGCTGGTTGATCTGCGAGGCGAGCCGCGCGGACACGGCTTCGAGGCGGGCGAACGCTTCGCCGCACGCGCAGCCTTCGCCGATGGCTTTCGCGAGCGACTCGTTTTCGAAGATCGGGGGGAACTGCGATTCCTTATAGTACGGGAAGTGGCCGGAGGTTTTGTAGAGCTCGAGCTTGCCGATGTGCGGCGTGAAGACCTGCGAGTAGCCCTGCTTGCGCAGCTCGCCGCCAATGAAATCCTGCAGCTCTTGGCGGATGATCGAGCCGTTCGGCGTCCAGAGGATGAGACCCTGGCCAACGTCCTCATCGATGTGGAAAAGTTTCAGCTCCTTGCCGAGCTTGCGATGATCGCGCGCCTTGGCCTGCTCGAGGCGGTCGAGATGTTGCGCGAGTTCGTCCTTGGTGGGAAAGGCCGTGCCGTAGATGCGCTGGAGCTGTTTGTTCTTCTCGTCGCCGCGGTGATAGGCGCCGGCGATGGAGAGGAGCTTGAACGCTTTCAGTTTCGACGAGTAGCGCACGTGCGTGCCGGCGCAGAGATCCATGAACTCGCCGTTTTGGTAGAAGGAAATTTTCTCGTCGGCGGGGATGTCAGCGAGACGGCCGAGTTTGTAGCGTTCCTGTCCGCGCGACTTGATGATCTCGATCGCTTCCTCGCGGGAGACCTCCTTGCGGAGGAAAGGCTGGTTTTCCTCGGCGACTTTTTTCATCTCGGCCTCAATCTTCGCGAGGTCTTCGACGGTGAATTTGTGGTCGAGATCGATGTCGTAGTAAAACCCGGTGTCCGTCGGCGGTCCGATATCGAGCTTGGCATCGGGGAAGATGCGGAGAATCGCTGTCGCCAAAACGTGCGAGGCCGAATGGCGAAGTTCTTCGAGCGGAGTCATGGACATGGTCAATATTGGTTGTGGTCCTGCCTACGATTGCAGGGCGGAAAGGATAAAAGGGCCGGGAAATCTGGTGCGTGTCAACGCACGGAATATCGCTTTGCACCGCGCGGTATTTTCGCCGCTAGTGCGCAGGCATCATGGCCGAAATCCGCCCCATCGCGATCTTGCGCACGCCGTTCGCCGAGAAATTCGGGGTGCCGCGGCAGTCGGGTCTGGTGCCGGCGGCGGAAGGGCGGGTGGAGTTTCTGCCCGAGTTTGCGGCCGCAGAATTTGGGCGGGGACTGGGGGATTTTTCACACGTGTGGCTGATCACAGGATTTCACCTGAATCCCCCGTGGGATGGCGCGGCGACGGTGCGGCCACCGCGGCTCGGCGGGAATGAGCGCGTGGGCGTGTTTGCCTCTCGCGCGCCGTCGCGGCCCAACGGGCTCGGGCTGTCGCTGGTGGAGTTGCTGGAGGCGCGTCCTGGACTGTTGCGCGTGGGCGGAATCGATGCGGTCGACGGCACGCCAGTTTACGACGTGAAACCATATCTGCCGTGGTGCGAGGCGAAGCCGGAGGCGCGGTCGGATTGGGCGAAGGACGCGCCGGAGATTCGGGCGGCGGGCGCCGTGGTGATCCCGGCGGAGCTCGAACGCGAATTGCCGGAAGCGGTCGCGGTGCTGGTGCGGCAGTTGCTGGGACTTAATTTGCAGCCGGCTTATCAAGACGGCGAGGCGGGGCGCATCTATGGAATGACGGTGGCGGGATGGAACGTGCGCTGGCGCGGCGGAGTGGACGGGACGATCGAGGTCGTCGAAGCGCGGCCGGCGAAATCGGACTCGGATTAAGCGCGAAGACGCGAAGGCCGGAGAGAAAGAACTACAAAGGCGCGGAGGAGTCGGGGCCGGTTCTGTTCTCCGTGTGCTCCGGGCCTCTGTGGTTAATTTACTTTTTCAGGGGTTCGAGGGAGTAGCCGTTCTTGCGGTCGAGCATCGACCAGCCGGCGGCGGTGAGTTCTTTGCGCAGGGCGTCGGCGGCGGCGAAGTCTTTGGCGGCTTTCGCGGCCCAGCGTTTTTCGGCGAGGGCGGTCACCACAGAAGGCACAGCCGCTTTTGCGAGATTGAGACAGGCGAGATCGATGCCTAAAACAAACAGCACATTTCCCAAGCCAGCTAGGTAGTCCGTCATGTCTCCAACGGACTGAATATCGGGTGACGTCATTCCAGAGCGGATAATAGAGAATCGCGAAAAGAGCTCCCCGATTGCTCCGGGAAAATTCAAATCATTGTTAAGGGCATCTCGAACGCCTGTCGTATGCCACCACTTGGCTCCATTGTGTATCGTTGGACTGCGACTCTGTTGAAGGAAGTCGGTGAAGTTAACGCCGGCTCGTTCGCAAAAAAAGCGGATGTTGGTCTCTAATGAACGTAGCGCGCTTTCCGCTGCATGCAGCGAATCCAGCATGAAGTTCAGCTGCTTTCGCGGGTGGCCCATCAGCAGCGCGTAGCGAACGGCCATCGGGGAGTAACCCTTCTCGACGAGGTCGCTCAGCGTGTAGTAGTTGCCCTTGCTCTTGCTCATCGTCGTGCCTTCGACGAGCAGGTGTTCGCTGTGATACCAGTGGCGGGCGAAGGTCGTGCCGTTGCAGCACTGGCTCTGCGCGATCTCGTTTTCGTGGTGGGGGAAGAGCAGGTCCACGCCGCCGGTGTGAAGGTCGATGGTCTCACCGAGGTGCTTTTTGATCATCGCACTGCACTCGATGTGCCAGCCGGGGCGGCCGGCGGAGGCACCCTGCGGACCCGGCCACTGG
>JANYBX010000044.1 GCA_025360615.1 Opitutia bacterium | reverse complement strand
GTCCGCTTGCGGCTGCTCCCAGGCCAGCTCGATCTCCTTCACCCATTCTTCTCCTAACGGCGGTAATGTTCGCGGCATCTCTTTTTATCGCAGCTTTTTCCTCACTTTAAAAGCGTAAAAGCTAGAGGCGTCTGGTATTAGAGGCCCGTAATTCCCCTCCCGAGTTACGGGCCTTGATTTTTTTGGGAGGCTGGAAGGGGCCATGGGAGCGACCTTGAACCCCGGGCGAAGTTGCGCCCAGTGCGGGCGCCGCGACTCAGGGAGCCTGCGAAAGGGCCAGTAGGACTTCGCCCGCCGGTCGCTCGTCGTATTCGATGGCCGAGAGGAGCGCGCGGCGCAGCAGGGTGGCGGTCTTGGCGTCCGCTCCCGCCAGCAGTGCGAGCGCTTCGGCGGAGGGCGTGTCTCCCGTGGCGGGCGCGCGCAAGGCGATGCCGGGCGGCAGTTGGGCGGGTGAGGCGAGATAGCTGCCGGGGGCGGAATCGAAAAATAACCCACTCGCCCGGGCCAGCAGGCGATCAGCGACGGGGTCGTCCTTGAGCGAACGGAACGCCAGCGCGACGGCGGCGTAGTCGGCCGCTGTGGCCGAGGCGGAGAGGTTGACGATGTGCTCCAGCGTGTAACCAGAAGCGGTCAGTCGCTCGCGAAGTTGGCCGGCGAGTTGCCCGGCGACCGAGAGGAAGCGTTTTTCACCGGTGCGTTGCAGCGCGGCGATGAGGAGGCCTTGCGCTCCGGTGGTGGCGTGGCCTGCGCGCACGAAGGCCGGCCGCTTGGCGGGGTCGGCGTTTTCCTCGAGTGTGCCGTCGAGCGCGGCGGCAAAGGAGCCCTCAGGCTGGCGGAGATATTTTAAAACAAAATCGAGGGCGCCCAACGCGGCGGCGCGCAGTGTGTCGTCGTGAGCGGCGTCGGCCGCGTCGAGGAGGGCGAGTGCGATGCGGGCCTGATCGATGAGAGTTTTTTGGCGATAGGGTTCCTTCCATTCCTCGTCGATGGCGCGTCGGTAAAAGCCTCCGTCAACCGGGTCGCGCACGGCACCGGCGACGAGGGCGCGGGCGGCGTTGAGCGCGGCGGCGCGGGCGGCGGGATCGCGCGCGAGAAGAAAGCGAATCAGCTCGGGCTCGGGCTGTTTGGGCGCGGTGCCAAAGCCGCCGTGTTTCGGATCGATGGCGGCGATCCACGCCGCGGCGCCGCTGTCGAGTTTCGCCTTGAGGTCGATTTTTGTTTCCGCGCCGAGCGGAGGCGGCCGCATCATGGCAATGGCTTCGGTGGCCAGGGCGCGGGCGCGGGCGGGATCGACGGTCCAGGTCTCAAGCGCGCTGCGGGCGGCTTTGAGATAGCCGGGCTTGCCCCATTCTTCCGAGGGCGGGAGGTAGTTCGCGCCGTCGTAGGGCTGAAGGTCGGACGTGAGCCAGAGATGCACCGGGGAACCACGGAGTTGTTTCACGCTGACGATGAAATGCTGTGCGTAGGCGGCGACGTCGGGCTGGGTGTCGGCATCGACGAAGATGCAGAAAAAATTCTCGTTGAGCCACGCGATGGTTTTCTCGCTGGCGAAAGTCTGGGTGATCGTCGCGCGCGTCAGCTCGCTCAGCGATGAGCCGACGAAAACGTAGATGCTGCGGCCCGAGGCGCGGGCTTGGGCGAGCGTGGCTTCGTTCCATGGCTGCCAATGAATGGGGCTGGCGGCTTGGGCGCGGAGGAAGGCCGAGGGCGCATCGCGCAGCGGTTCGGCGGCTCCGGCGACGGTTGCGCTCGCGCTTAAACCGAGGAGGAGCAGGGCGGAAAAATTGAGCGACGGCACGGGCGATCTATACGATCGAAATAGTCCGGCCGTCGACCCTTTGTGATTCAAGCGTGCCGCCCTAGAATTTCAGCGTCGTTTGCACGTAGGTGAACGTGGCATCGCTGCCGGCGCCCGTCGCGCGCAGATAAGAGCCGGCGGAGAAACGCGACCAGCCGGCATCCAGCGTAACCCACGGCCGCGGTGCCCACGTGACCGTGAGGTCGGCCTCGCTGCCGGCGGCACGCGGGGCGTTTTGGGCGGCGATACTGAGCGGGCGCACAGTGGCCACGCCGTTCGCGCGATACCAGGCGTCTTGCGCGGTGAAGAGCGAGAGGTCGTGATAGTCGAGCCGCACGGTCGTCTTGGGCACCGGGGTGAATCGCACCGTGGCGACGAACTCGCGGAGATTTTTCCACGCGAAGACATCCATGAAACCGTAGAATTTGTGGTTGCTCGGAAACAAATTCATGAACGACCCGTTTTTGCCGTCGGTGCGGTTTTTGTCGCCGGAGGCGATGTTGTATTCGATGTCGAAGCGGAGTTTGCCCGGGAGATTCGCCGGGGTATAGCCGACAAGTGAATGCACGGCCCAAGCTTGTTGATCGAGGGTGGGGGAGCTGCCGGCATACGGACCGGTCGTTGCGGTAGTCTGGCGGTTGACGTCGCCCCGTTGCCAGGCGCCTTCAAATTCGGAATCGAATTCTCCCACTTTCGGCGGGGCAAAGAAGCGGGTGCCGAAAGTGAAAATATTCTGACCAATGTCGTAGGCGGCCGCCGTGCGCGCCGGGGCGGGAATCGCCGCAGTGGGCGCACGGTAGATCGGGTTGTTGTTCTTCTTGTCGCGCCACAGCACGTAGCCTTCGAGCGTGCTGGTCGCGTCGAGTTTGTGGGAAACGTGGAGGCCGCTGAAAAGGTCGTCAGTGCTGGAGCGGTTGAATTTCCAACCGTCGCCGCTGGTGGTGCCCTGCACGTTGACGACGCTGCTGACGAACAGCGTGGCAGTGGTCTGGCCCGGCGTGATGGCCCAAGTGGCTTTGGCGGCGTCGAAGGTGCGGGCGAAATTATTCCATTCGCCGATGCCGACGAGCCGTTCTTCGCCGAGCACGAGCGTTTGCCGGCCGAGCGTGACGATCACCGGCGAGGTTTTCGGATCGCCGATCGTGATCGACGCGAGCCGCAGATCGAGGGCGTCGTTGCCTTCCGCGCCGAGGATGAAGGGCACCTTGGGGCGCTCGGACCCGAATTCGCGGGCATCCTGCAGCTGAAGTTGGAACGAGGTTCCAGGGTCGAGCTTCCAGGTGAAACCCGTGCGGAAGCGCTGCACGAACCAGGAATCGTCGGTCGGGGAATGTCCCGCCGAATCGAAATCGAAATTATTTTCCCGCGATTCGAATCGCAGTCGCTCGACAAATTCAAACGTGCCGCGACCACCATCGAAGGTGAGCGGCGGCGGCGTGGCGGCGGCGAACAGCGAGGCGGTCGCGCCGAGGAGCGAGATTGGGAGCAGAATGCGAGGTGGGAAACGGTTCATTTTTTTACGGGAACGAAAAGGAGCGCGGGACCGTCGCAACGCGTCACCACGAGGGCTGTTTGCTTGTCGGCCCCCACGGAAATCGCGATGGCCGAGCGAGCGTCGCCGGTGACGACGAGGCCGGATTGCGCGGGCGAAAGGGCGGTGAAGCCGCCGCGACCGTCGCCCTTGAGCAGCACGCCGAGGCCGCCGTCGAAGCGGCCGGTCGAGGGCTCGGGGCTGAAATTATTGCCGACGCAGAAGAGGTCGGTCTTCCCGTCGCCATCGAGATCGCGGGCGACGATGGCGTTGATCGGCGCGAGCTGCGCGGAACGGGGCAGGGGGCGAAACACGAAGGTGCCGTTGGCCTGCTGGAAGAAAATTCCACTGGCGAGTTCCGTGGCCTCAAGGCGGCGCGCGGCGGAGAGTTTGGCGGCGTCGAAAAGATCGGTGAGCGGCGCGGCGGCGAAGGCTTTGTAGGTGGGAAATTTTTTCGAGAGCCATGGGAAGGCGTAGGCGAGTTTGCTGCGGCCGCGCAGGGGGTAGAGTTTGCCGTCCTCGAATTGCGCCTCGATGAGCTGGTTTTTGCCGCGGCCGTCGAGATCGCCAGCATAGAGCACGGTCGGCTCGGTGGCTGAGGCGTGATACTTGGTGTTCAAGCCAGCGTTTCCCGCGATCAGATCGGGACGGCCATCGCCATCAATGTCGGCGACCGTGAGCGCGTTCCACCAGCCGGTGATGCTGGCGAGACCGGATTTCGCAGTGAGGTTTTCAAAACCGTGGCCGGTGTTGTGGAAATACGTGACCGCGCCCCATTCGAGCGTGAGCACGAGGTCGGGTCGTTTGTCGCCGTCGATGTCGGCCCAGACGGCGGCGGTGACCATGCCGATGTTGCGCAGGCCAGGGGCGAGGGTGTCGGTGACGTCGACGAGTTTTCCGGCGACGTTGCGGTAGAGGAAACTGCGGGGCGTCTCGGGATATTTTCCGGGGATGACGCGACCGCCGATGAACACATCGGTGCGGCCGTCGCCGTCGAAATCCGCGGCGGCGATGGCTCCCGTGCTTTCGCCGTCGGCGGGGAGCGTGCCTTCGGGGGCGAGGGTGAATTTGCCGTGGCCGTCGTTGAGGTAGAGGCGGTCGTTAAGGAGCGCGTCGCCGCGATCTTTCTGCACGCCACCCGCGGCGATGAGCAGGTCGGGGTAGCCGTCGCCGTTTACGTCGAGGAACGTCGCACCGACATCGTCGGCTTCGGCGGCGGTGCTCCAGGGTTGGTCGGGAGCGGATTTGAACGTGCCGTCCGTCTGCGCGAGGAAAAGTTCGCCGGATTGGCCGGCGGTGCCGGTGACGAAGAGATCGGCGAGGCCATCGCCGTTCACATCGGCGGTGGCGAGCACGGGGCCGAGGCCGTTGAGACGGTGGGGGAGAAGGCGCTGGCGGATGAACTCGTCGAAGGGACGGATCGAGTTGCTGTGTTTTAGGCCGTGGCTCGCGGCGGATTCTGCGAAGAGGGCGTCGGCGCGGGCGGGGGTTTTGAAGATCGCGGGCGCGGGCTTCGCATCGGCGGCGAGGGGCGGCTCGGCGATGGTGAGGAGCTGGTCGGCGGGAAGATTTTCCAGCGTCTGCACCTGGCCGCGCGGCCAGTGGATCGTGAGTTTTTTGATCACGGTGTCGTCGCCGAGGCCGAAGTGGACGAGCGGGGGTTCGCTGGCGACGATGCCGCGCTCAGTGAAGAGCTGGCGCATCTGGATGCCCGCCGCGGTCTCGATGCGGAGCTCGGCGCCGATGGCATCGAGGTTGGGAGCGCGGCCGGCGAGTTTGATGACGGCGCGGTGGCCGGTGACGGTGTCGTTGCGGATGATGGTCGGGGGCGCGTCGTAGTTGGAGAAAACGAGGTCGAGATCGCCGTCGCCATCGAGGTCGGCGAGCACGCAGCCGAAGCTGACGCCGGTGTGATCGAGGCCCCAGTCCTGGGTGACGTTGGCGAATTTCAGGTCGCCGAGATTGCGGTAGGCGAGCGTGGTCTCGTTGCGGGGCTGGGCGTTTTTCCAGACGGCGGCGCGGGCGGTCAGCGTGGGCGCGACGTTTTGTTTATCGACGAGATCGGCGTCGATGAAGTTGCGGATCATGCCGGTGGTGATGAACGCGTCGAGGCGGCCGTCGTTGTCGAGATCGCCGAGGCGCGCGGACCACGTCCAGCCGGTGGCGTCCATGCCGGTGAGATGAGCCACTTCCTGAAAATGGTCCGTGCCGGTATTGAGGTAGACGGCGTTCCACATGTATTGCGGGATGAGTTCGGAAACGCGTTCCATCTCCCAGAGGCCGCGGCCGATTTCCTCCATGCCGGTCATGAACTCGGCGTGGCTGCGGTCGCGCATGTCGTTGATGAAAAAATCGACGAGCCCGTCGTTGTTCAGATCGCCGGCGTCGGCGCCCATCGAGAAATTCGTGACGTGCGGGAGGCGTTCGTCGACGACGTCGGTGAAGGTGCCGTCGCCCTTGTTGAGATAGAGGCGGTCGGGGGTTTCGAAATCGTTCGCGACGTAGAGGTCGGGCCAGCCGTCGTGATTTACGTCGAGCCAGAGCGCGGTGTGGCCCTGCGTGAGGCCCCAGATGCCGGCCTTCGTCGTGACATCGGTGAAGTGGCCGTGGCCGTCGTTGTGGAAAAGAAAATCACGGCGGCCCTGTGGGGCTTTGGAAAAATCCAGGATGTTGGTGACGAGATAGCAGTCGATGAAGCCGTCGCGATCATAGTCGGCGAAGACGGCGTGAACGGAGGCGTCTTTCACATCGAGACCGTATTCCTTGGCCCGGTCGGTGAAAGTGCCGTCGTGATTGTTGACGAAGAGAAGGTTGGGCTGGTCGTAGCGGCAGACGTAGAGGTCGGGCCAGCCGTCCTGGTTGATGTCGACGACGGTGGCTCCCGTCCGGCTGGAACCGGGTTCGTCGCAAGTGACGCCGGCGGTGGCGGCGATGTCAGTGAACTTGAAGGGCGCGACCTGGCGATAGAGCGCGCAGGGGCCATTTTTCGAGATGGCGAAAATATCCATGCGGCCGTCGCGGTCGAAGTCAGCGACGGCGATGCCGGTCTCGACGGCGCCGAGCGTGAGCTCGCGGAAACGGGCGCCCCAGAGACGCGGGTCGTTGAAGACGTTGGGCACTGTCACGCCGGTGTCGGCGGGAGAAAGCAGGGTGAACGGCTTGGCGCCCGCGGGCGGCGCGGTGCGGGGCTGGAGCGGGGTGGCGGTGAAATCAGCGGCGAAAATACCGGTGGCCGTGATCAAAAGCGCGGCGAAGGAGAGAGGAAATTTTGACATCGGAAAGGAAATGGCGTGGCGAAAATTTGACTAAGGTTTGGTCCAATCCTTCGCCGGCTGGAGGGAGTTTTCGAAAACCCAGTCGCCGATTTTCAGGCCGGCCTCGGTGCCGGCGAGATTGTCGGCCATGACGTGGATGCCGCCCCACAGGCGGCTCATGCCGATTTCTTTGCGGCAGTCGGAAAGTTTCTTGAAGGTGCGCACGGCACCGGGCAAGCCTTCGGACTTCACGGTGAACTCGATGTCGTCGGTGCCGAAGAAGCGTTCCAAGATGCGCGAAGCGGCGGAGGAAAACGTGCTGTGGCCTGAGGTGTAGGAGGGAAATGACGGGGTCACCATGAGGGGGATGAACTCGGGCTGTGACTTCGCGTGCGGATTGAGTTTTGAATCGAGTTCTCGGATGCCGGTCTCGGGGCGCCAGGTGCTGTAGAAAAATTTCGTGTCCCAACAGGAAATCGCCGCGTCGGCCTCGGCCAAGTTGAGCAGGGCGAAGAGGCGGGCGGTGTCGGGGGTGGAGAGGTGGTGGCGGCGCGCGAGGTCCTGCGCGATGACGTTCCAGTGGCCGGGCGGCGTCGCGGTGCCGAGATCGTCGGCCCAGAACGGTGCGCTGAGGGTCTCGTATTCGGTGCGCTCGGCGCCGTCGCGCGCGCCGATTTTGGCGACTTGGGCGAGTTCGTCGGCCTGCTGTTTCGAGTCGAGGGCGGGCGGTGGCGGCGCGCGAAATTGCGACGGCGAGGTCATCACGAACGGCGTGACTTTGGCCCAGAACGGGAGCGTGGGTGGGCGGAATCCGGGCGGCGTCTCCCGCCACTTTCCGGGCTCCATACTCGAATACTGGCCGGGGATCGGCTTGTCGAAACCGCTCTTGGCGCGCTCGGCCAGGATGAGTTCGGCGACGCGTTTGCCCCACGCGATGCCACTGATTTTGCCCGGGCTTTCGGGGATGGCGGCGAGGGCTTGGTCGTAGGCGATTTGAAAATTACGCGGGTTGGCGGCTTGGCCCCAGAGGGTGTTGAGCACCGTGAAACTGGCGCTGGCGATGGCGGCATCCATGCTGGTCTCGGCGGGTGCGGGATCGTGGTTGAGCCAGCTGCGATGCGTGCGGGTGATGCTGTTAACCGTGTCGAAAATCGCCGCGTGGTAGGTGGCGTAAAAAGCCGAGGCGACCGGGGGCGGATTGCGGGCGAGGCGCGTGGCGTTGAGCGCTTGGTCGTTCCAGTAGAGGACGGCGTTGTCGGCGGCGCAGAGGGGAGCGGCGACAAACAAGGCGACGAGACGCGCGAGCAGGATGAGGTGGGGGAGTTTCATGCGGAAGCGAAAGACCGGGCGAGGGGGTGAAAGCGGCGGGCGAAAATTGGATGGGGAGGCGGCGGCGGGGAACTCCGCAGGGGCGAACCGCCTCGATTCCGGGACGAAATGAAACGACCCCGGCGAGAGCCTACGCTCGCCGGGGTCATTTTTACCACTAACAAAACTAACTAATGATGAACCTGTCGTCACCGTGCCGCACGGCCGGCGAAAAAGAAAGCCGCCGGGGACGGAACGCCATCCGGCGGGGGCGAATGGCAGGAAATGGCGCTGCGGCCTACGTGGTTCTTTCGCCGGCGAAGCGTCCCAGTTCCCCGCGCAGGCTGCGGCTGAGCGGGAGATGCGTGCCATCGCGCAGGATCACCGTGTAATCGCCGTGGAGCGCGGGCTGGATCTCGCGGATCTGGTCGAGGCGCACGATGGCGGAGCGATTGATGCGGGCAAAGCTCACGGGGCCGAGGCGCGTCTCGATGGCCGACATCGTCTCCCGCACCATCAGGCGGCCGGTCGTGAGGTGGAGCGTCACGTAGTTGTCGGAGGCCTCGACGCGCACGATTTCCGCGGGCGTGAGGAAGACGAGGCGCCCGTCGGCCTTGACGGTGATGCGGTCGGGTTTGTCGCTGGGGGCGGGGGAAGTTTTTGCGGCATCGCGGTGGCGGCGGAGATGTTCCTGCGCGCGGCGCAGCGCTTGCTGGAGGCGTTCGCGGTCGAAGGGTTTTAATAAATAATCCACGGCGGCGACGTCGAAGGCATCCACGGCGAAACGCTCGTGCGCGGTGGCGAAGATGATCGCGGGACGTTTCTCCTCGGGCAGTTCGGCGAGCACTTGCAGGCCGTCGCAGCCGGGCATCTGCATGTCGAGAAACACGAGGTCGGGCGTCGTGGCGCGAATCGTCGCGATGGCCTCGGTGCCGCTGCTGCATTCGCCGATGACTTCGACCGTGGACTCGGTTTTGAGAAAACCGCGGAGCCGTTCGCGCGCGAGCGGCTCGTCGTCCACGAGGAGGGTGCGGATCTTCATGGCGGTTCAGGAAACGGGGAGTTGCACGCGCACCACGAGGCCGCCCTCGGGGTGGTTGGCGAGCTCGAAGCGGTGGCGGTCGCCGTAGAGTTCGCGGAGACGCGCACGGGTGTTGCCGAGGCCGATGCCCTCGCGCGTGAAGCCACCCTCGGGCAGGCCCGCGCCGTTGTCGCGCACGACGAGCTCGATGAATTCCGGCGTGCGGCGCGCGGAGAGTTCGAGGCGACCGGGACGCGTCTGGCGCTCGATGCCGTGGCGGATGGCGTTTTCCACGAGCGGTTGGAGAATCAGGCTCGGCACCTCGGCGTCGAGCGTGGCCGGATCGAGATCGAGCGAGACCGACAGGCGGTCGCGAAAACGGATGCGCTCGATCTCCAGGTATTTTTCGATGAACGCGATCTCCTCGCGCAGGCGCGTGAGGGGCTGGCCGGGATGGTGCATGGTGAGCCGCAACAGCTCGCTCAGCCGCACGAGCATCCGGTCGGCGGCCTCGACATCGCTGTGCATGAGCGAGGCGATGCCGTTGAGGGTGTTGAAGAGAAAGTGCGGCTTGAGCTGCCGCAGGAGCGCTTGGAGCCGCGCCTCGGCGAGATGTTTTTCCAACTCCAGCGTGTGGACGGTGCGCTCGTGGTATTTGCGGTAGTAGTCGAGCGCGTGGCTGGCGGAAATAATCACGCCATAGATGAGCAGGTTGAACGGGAATGTTTTCACGAGCAGCGGCCGGAAGATTTCGGGAAACGTCACCGCTTCGTCGATGAGCAGGCTGTGGATTTGGCCCACGAGAGCGCGCAGCACCACGTAAACCAGCGAGAACAACAGCGCCGCCGCGAGGTGAATCCCCGCCGTGCGCCACGGCGCGGCTCCCTCCGGCGGAAACCGCCGCGCCACGAGGAGAATCGGCACCGAGAGCGCCGCCCACACATACCAGTCTCCGAGCGAATAACTGATCGCCTGCCCCCACGTGACCGAGCGGCCGAGCAGCGTGCTCGACAGGTAGAACTGGCTCGCGAACGCGAGGCCGACGAGCGTCCAGAAAGCTCCGATACCCGCGAAACGGAGCAGGGAGCGGCCGGGTGTGGCGTGGTCGGACATTGCGCGAAAGGGGTTGCGGGCTATGTAGGAGCCGAAGCATTGGGTGTCCACGCCCATTCGGATTTTCCCGTGCCACCGTCCGCCCACTCCGCTGCCACCCCGCCGCCCGCCCTGCAACCGGTCCGGTCGTTGGTGTCGCCCTTGTTGCCCGTCGTGCTGCCGATCATCCTCGCGGCCATCGGGCTGAATTTACTGTTTGCGTGGCTCTTCCCCGCGCGGCCGGCGGAGGCGGCGCCGGTGCTGCGGTTCACCGACGTGACCGCCGAGTCGGGCTTGCGGTTTACGCACCGGCAGGGCGGGGCGGAGGCGCCGACCACCCTGGCCGGCGCGGTGGCGGTGCTGGACTTTAACAACGACGGCGCGCCCGATCTGTTCTTCGTCAACGGTGCGCCCTGGCCGTGGGAAGAGTCCCTCGAAAAACGCCTCGGCCGCAGCAGCGCGCTCCTGCGCAACGACGGCCACGGGCACTTCACCGATGTCACCGCGCTTGCCGGATTGAACGGCGAGATGCAGGGCATGGGTGTCGTCGCGGGCGATTTCGACAACGACGGCCGCACCGATCTTTTCGTCACCTGCGTCGGATTGAACCACCTCTTTCGCAACCTCGGCGAAGGACATTTCGAGGACGTCACCGAGCAAGCCGGAGTGGGCGGCGACGACAACACCTGGAGCACGGGCGCCGCGTGGGTCGATCTCGACGGCGACGGCCGGCTCGATCTCGTCGTGCTGCACTACGCGCGCTGGCCGCGCGAGGTGGGACTCGCGCAGGCCTTCTCCGTCGCCGACATTGGCCGCTCCTATGGCGCGCCGACGGGATTCTTCAGCGCGTTCCCCTCGGTTTACCGGAACCTCGGCGACGGTCGCTTCGCACTGGTGCCCGGTTCGGCGGGGTTGCGCGACGTCGATCCGGAAACCGGCCGCCCCGTCGCGCAGCCGCTGGCCATCGTCCCGCTCGACGCCAACGCCGACGGCCGGCTCGACCTGCTCATCACTTATCACAACAGCCCCGCCGCCCTCTTTCTCGCGCAGCCCGACGGCACGTTTGTGAAGCAAGCCGCCGCGCCGGGCAACCGTCAGGAAGGAGCCGCCGCCAGCCTCGCTTCCGCCAGCGCGCCGACGGCCGGCTCCGATTCCGCCACGGAACTCCGCGCGCAAATTCTCCTGCATCTCGCTTCTCCCGCGAGCCGCGCCGCCGACGATCAGCCGCTCGCTCTCGCGGCGAAACTGGGCGCTGCCCTCGCGGATTTTAATTTGGATGGACGCTCGGAAATTTTTTCTGGGCAAGGCGCAGCCGAACTTCACCTCAACAAATTCGAACCGGGCCGTGATTTCGCCCGCGTGCCCGCCGGCCTGTATCGGAAAGGTGACGACTGGGCTGCCTCGGCGTGGGATGCGGCCAATCCCTGGGCGGTGCCGCTCACGGCGCGCGGCGTCGCCGTGGCGGATTTTGACGGTGATGGTGATCTCGACGTCGTCATCGCGCAAAATAACGGGAGTCCGCTCCTCCTTCGCAACGACCAGCGGCTGGGCCGGCCTTGGTTGCGGCTGCGGCTCATCGCGACGCGCAGCCAGCCCGAGGCCGGCGGCGCGCGCGTCGAGGTGCACACGCCCCGCCGCGTCTTCACGCAGGTGGTTGCCCCAGCGATGGGCTTCATGGCGCAGTCGGAATCCACGCTGACCTTCGGCCTCGGCGAGGATGCCCGCGTGCGGAAAATCGTCATCCGCTGGCCCTCGGGCCGCACGCAGGAACTGCGGCCCGACGCGCTCAACCAAACCCTCGTCATCCGCGAACCGTGAGAGCCGGGTGAAGCGTCTCCGCTCCTGCGGCAACGCGCCCGCCGCGCGGGCTTCCCAAACAAAGTGGGCCATAAGGCATTTTTCTTCAGGAGCGTGACGAATCTTAGCTTTCACTTCGAGAAACGCGGTCGTCGGTAAATGGTGAAACGACGGTTGCGTTGGCGGAGGCGGCGAAACAGGGTGCGGCGTTTTCCCCATGACTTGGCTACCCAGAATGTGTGCGTTGGTATTATTCACGGCGGTCTATGCCGCGGCGGAGCCGAAGCTCCATCTCGTCGGTGACTCGACGATGGCGGACAAGCCGAAGGATCCGCCGAACCCGGAGACCGGTTGGGGGCAGGCGCTGCCGGCGTTTTTTCGCGATCCCACGCAGGTCGTGAACTACGCGGCGAACGGCCGCAGCACGAAGAGTTTCATCGACGAGGGCCGCTGGGACAAGGTCGTGGCGGCGCTGCACGAGGGCGATTTTGTGATCATCGAGTTTGGGCACAACGATGAGAAACAAGACAAGCCCGCGGTCTATGCGGCGCCGCGCGGCGCGTATCAGGAGAATCTGCGGCGCTTCATCCGGGAAACGCGGGCGCACGGGGCGACGCCGATTCTGGCCACACCGGTCGCGCGCCGGAAATGGAGCGAAGCGGGCGAACTCGTCGAGACGCATGGCGACTATCCCGAGGCGTTGCGCGCGGTGGCGGCAGAGGAAAAAACGCCGCTGCTGGAGCTGAACCGGCTCACCGCCGAGCTGGAGCGGGGGCACGGTGTCGAGGGGTCGAAGAAACTGCATCTCCACTACGCGGGCGGTGTCTACCAACGCTGGCCGGAGGCGGTGAAGGACGACACGCATTTCTCCGAATACGGCGCGACGCGCGTGGCGGCTCTGGCGGTGCAGGAGATGTTGCGCCTGCAACTGCCATTCGTGTCGGGGTTGAAGTGAGCCTGCCCTGATAGCCGTGCGGTTGAATTCCAGAGGGCCCGGTGATGGCCGATGTGTGGCGGGCCAAGTCGGACCTGGGCATCGGAGGAGTTGGCCACAAAAAGGCGCAAAAATTTCCAAGATGGAAACGGGAGTTTCCGTTGCGCCCATGGGCGCGCGGGAGAGCAGGGTCGGAAGGCGGAGTGTTTTTTGGGCCTGTTCGCGGCCAACCGGTTTGGGTTTCCAAACGCTTCGCCAGAATGGGCGGGAATTTTTATGATGAAAATAGTCTCCCTGATTCTGGCGGCTGCGTCGCTCTCGACCGCGATGGCTCGTGAACTGCGCTACCTCGCGCCCGCGCAGAAATGGGTCGAAGCGCTGCCGGTCGGCAACGGCCGGCTCGGCGCGATGGTGTTTGGCGCGCCGGTCAGCGAGCGGCTCGCGCTCAACGATTCGACGCTCTGGTCCGGCGGACCGCGGGACTGGAACAACCCCGCGGCGCCGGCCGTCCTCCCTCAGGTGCGCGCCGCGATTTTTGCCGGCCACTACGCGGAGGCGGAAAAACTCGGCAAGCAGATGCAGGGCCCCTACACGCAGGCTTACCAGCCGCTCGGCGACCTGAAGCTGGAGTTCGCCGGACTCACCGCGCCGGAAAATTACGAGCGCACGCTCGATCTCGAGCGCGCGGTGGCGACGGTGAAATTTCGCGACGGCGGGGCGACGTTTACGCGCGAGGTGTTCTCCAGTTTTCCCGATCAGGTGATCGTGGTGCGGCTGGCGTGCAGCGAGCGCGGGAAAATTTCCCTCGGCGCGAGTCTCGCGAGCCAACTCCGCAGCGAGAGCGCGGCCGGCGGCACCGACACGCTCATCCTGCGCGGCAAGGCGCCGTCGCATTCGGAGCCGAGCTACGTACGCAATGCCAAGGAGCCGATCCGCTACGACGCCGGTCCCGACGCCGAGGGCATGACCTTCGACCTGCGCGTGCAGGCGCTCTGCGAGGGCGGCACGGTGAGTTGCGATGGAAAAACGCTCACGGTCGCCGGCGCCGATGCGGTGACGCTGCTCATCTCGGCGGGCACGAGTTTCAACGGCTACGACAAGTCGCCCGCGCGCGCGGGCCGCGATCCGGCGGTGCAGGCGCAAGCGGGCTTGGCCGCCGGGAAAGTCCGGCCGTTTGACGAGTTGCTCGCGCGGCACACGGCGGACTATCGCGCGCTTTTCGGCCGCGTGGCGCTCGATCTTGGGAGCGCGCCGGAAGCGGCGGCGCGACCGACGGAGGAACGGCTGCGACGGTTCGCGCAGGGCGAGGCCGATCCGGAATTGTCGGCGCTGCTCTTCGATTACGGGCGCTATTTGCTGATCGCGAGTTCGCGACGCGGCGGGCAGCCGGCGAATTTGCAAGGCATCTGGAACGACCTGATGCGGCCGCCATGGAGTTCGAATTTCACGATCAACATCAACACGCAGATGAATTACTGGCCCGCGGAGGTGACGAATCTCGCGGAATGTCACGAGCCGCTGCTGGAGTTCATCGGCCAGCTCGCGCTCAACGGCCGCGCGACGGCGGCGACGAACTACGGCGCGCACGGCTGGGTGTCGCATCACAACTCGGACATCTGGCGGCACACCGCGCCGGTGGGAAACTACGGCGACGGCAACCCGGTGTGGGCCAACTATGCGATGAGCGGGCCGTGGCTGTGCCAGCACCTGTGGGAGCACTATGCGTTTTCGGGCGACCGGAAATTCCTGCGCGAGACGGCGTGGCCCGTGATGAAAGGTTCGGCGGAATTCTGCCTCGACTGGCTGGTCGACGACGGCGCGGGTCGGCTCGTGACGACGCCGTCGGCGTCGCCCGAACTCGGGTTTCTCGCGCCCGACGGCACGAAGGGCACGATCACGAAGGGCTCCACGATGGATTTGGAAATCATCTGGGATCTTTTCACGAATTGTCTGGAGACGATGGCGGTCTTGAAAATCGAGCCGGAGTTTGCGCAGAAAATCGCGGCGGCGCGCGCGAAATTGCTACCGTTGAAAGTGGGCGAGGGTGGGCGGCTGCAGGAATGGGCGGATGATTTCAAGGAGCAGGAGGTGCATCACCGGCACGTGTCGCACCTCTTCGGGCTGCATCCCGGCCGGCAGATCACGCCGGCGACGCCGGAGCTGTTCGCGGCCGCGCGGCGCTCGCTGGAAATCCGCGGCGACGACGGCACGGGCTGGTCGCTCGGTTGGAAAATCAATTTCTGGGCGCGCTTCCGCGATGGCGACCACGCCTACACGCTCGTGAAATACCTGCTGCGTCCGGTGGGCGCGAAAATCGAGGGCACGAATTACGCGGGCGGCGGCGGAGTTTACCCCAACTTGTTCGACGCGCATCCGCCGTTTCAGATCGACGGAAATTTCGCGTTCACGGCCGGCATCGCGGAGATGCTCGTGCAGAGTCACACGGGGGAACTGGTGCTGCTGCCGGCGTTGCCGGCGGTGTGGCCGGCGGGGAGCGTGCGCGGCCTGCGGGCGCGGGGTGGGTTTGAAATCACCGAGCTGGCGTGGGCGGGCGGAAAGCTCGCGGGCGTGACCTTGCGCTCGACGCTCGGGGGAGAGTGCACCGTGCGCTCGGGTGAACGCATGGTGGCGATCAAAACGGGGCCGGGCGAGAGCGTGAAACTGGACGGGAGTTTGGCGCGGGTGAAGTGAGGACGGTCGGTTTGTGCGGCCGGAGAAATTTTATCGCGGGCCAGGAAGTGGGGCGCGTGATCCTTAACGCGCCGCTGCGACTCAGCTCACGGGAAAAGCCCGCCGCAACCGGCGGGTTTGAGATAACCCGGCCGGCCTTCCCTTCACGCTTTTGCCGCCGCCACGCTTGGGACGGGCGCGAGCGTGGGACCATCAACCCAGTGGCCGGGGATCATCGTGGTCGAGGCGGGATCGGGGATGCCGCGCTCGTTGCGCTGGAGTTGCGCGATGAGCAGCTCGACCCCCCGCGCGCCGAGGATCATCGGATGCAGGTCGAGCCCGGCGCACGGGCGGTCCTGCTGGGTGACGTTGAGGCAGAAGAAACCGTGGGTCTTCGGAACGCGGGCGCCACAGGCGGTCATCCAGTCGATGAGTTCCGCAGAGTGGCCAAGCACGACATCGGGATCATGGCGGCGAAACCACTTGCCGAAAGCCGGCGCCGTGATCGCGGGGAGGATGAGCGGCGGCACATGGTCGTCGTCGGGATGGTTGCGTTGGAAAGAGGTGAACGCACCGGCCCAGCGGTGATGGAGGCGCTCGTCCTGGTGTTGGTTGAGCACGATGCCCGGCTTCCGAAAACCCAACGCGTGCAAGTGCTCCAGCGCGGTGATCAGCGAGCGGTGGTGATCGCAGCACACGGAGTGCAGGGTGGGGCGCTCGATCGCGTAGTCGCTGTAAATGCCGGCGTAGCGGGACCAGTCGAGCTTGGTGAAATCGGGCGTTTCCCAAGCAGGCAGGAGCAACACGCCCTGAATCCCGCGCGACTGGAGAATGGTATCGAGCCGCGCGACGGTGACGCCCTGGCGGCCGACGAGAAACGTCTGGAGTTTGAAACCGAGCTCGGCGGCGCGCGCGCGGGCCCCTTCGGTGAGCGCGGCGTGGAAACGCCCGGAGTCGGCGGGGCGCTCGGCCTCGTCGAGATCGACGGCGGCGATGACGCCGCGAAACATCTGGTTCCGCGAACGGCGCACCTCGGACATGACGGCGCCGACGAGCGGATTGGGCCGGTAGCCGGCGGCGGCGGCGGCGGCCTTCACGCGGGCGGCGGTTTCCGGCCGCACGCAGGATGAGCCGCGCAGCGCCTCGGAGACGGTGGTGCGCGAGAGGCCAAGGCCGGCGGCGAGAGTGCGAACAGTGGCGGAAGCGGGCATGGAGAAGGGGTGGACGGGACGTTTGGCCCGCGCGCGACGGAGGTCGCGGATCGTGCGGGCCGAACGGGTAAAATTGCGGGCGGAAAGGAAAAGACGCGAAGGCGGGGGAAAAGTCGCGAAAGAATTTTAACTGTCCGTTTTTAGGGGCTCACCGTCCGCCGCGGCAAACGGTGCCCACGGTCGCGCCGGTCATTAGGTCGTGAACATTTCTTGCAACGCGCGCGGGTCGCCGGTGCGCGTGAGGGCGAGTATGAGGAGGACGCGGGCCTTTTGGGGATTGAGCTCGTCGGCGGCGATGAAGCCGAGGCGGTTGTCGTCGATCTCGATGTTGCGCTCGACCACGCCTCCACCGGTGCGCGAACTGCGGACGACGGCGACGCCGTTTTTCACGGCGGCGGCGCAGGCGGCGAGCGCGGGCGCACCGAGATTGCCGTCGCCCACGCCGGCGATCACGAGACCGCGCGCCCCGGCTGCAACGGCGGCGTCGATCAGCGCGCGGTCCATGCCGGCGTGGGCGAAGACAATGTCGACGCGGGGGAGGGCGGTGCGCGGCGTGAGCACGAATTCGCTCGCGGCGGTGTGGCGGCGGACGGGCGGGGCGTAGAAGTGCGGACGGCCGGCGTTGACCAGGCCGGCGAGGCCGCGATGGCCGCTGTGAAATGTGCCGAGCTGCGTGGTGTTGGTTTTGGCGACTTCGCGGGCGAAATGGATTTCGTCGTTGGCGACGATGAGCACGCCGCGGGCGCGGGCGGCGGGCGTGGCGGCGACCGCGACAGCGTTGAAGAGATTCATCGGGCCATCGGCGCTCATGGCGGTGGCGGGCCGCATCGCGCCGACGAGCACGATGGGTTTTTCGGAATGCACGACGAGATTCAGGAAATAACCGGTCTCCTCCATCGTGTCGGTGCCGTGCGTGATGACGGCGCCGGCGATGGCGGGATCGTCGAGTGCGGCTTGCGTGCGCGCGGCGAGTTTTCGCCAGACGGTCTCGGTCATGTCCTGGCTGCCGAGCTTCGCGACTTGTTCGATGTCGAGCTGCGCGAGCGAGGAGAGTTGTGGGACTGCGGCGACGAGCGCCTCGATGGAGAGCGCGGCGGCGCGGTAGCCGCGGCCGGCGGTTTGCGCGCCGGCGATGGTGCCGCCGGTGGCGAAGAGGCGAATGCGGGGGAGCGGGGAGACGGGGCGCGGCATGGGAAAAGATTGAACGAAGCGACTCGGGAACGCCAGTTTCCGTCCGGGGAGTACCGACTGGACAAACCACCGGGCGACTGTTCTCTTCCCGGCTCACGCATGAGTCTCCGCGCCGTCATTATTGCCGCCATGATTATGATTCTTCCCGAATCAGGGCGGCGGCGCGTGACTGCATAAAACGATAATCCAACAGTCACTCTTTCCCGAAGCCCTGAGCCAAAAGCTCAGGGCTTTTTGTTTTCCAAGTTTTACGCTTCCCATGAAAAACCAATCCGCTCCCGCCTTCGGCCTCGCCGATGTTGAAGCTGCCCGCCGCCGCCTGGCGACTGGGCTTCGCCGGACTCCGTGCGCCCTTTCGCCGGCCCTCTCGGAGATCATGGGCGCGAAGATCTGGCTGAAGCGCGACGACCTGCAACGCACGGGCTCGTTCAAGGAGCGCGGGGCGCGACATGCGTTGCTGTGTCTCGGCGAGGCGGAGCGGTCGCGAGGCGTGATCGCGGCGTCGGCGGGCAATCATGCGCTCGGGCTCGCGTATCACGGGGCGCAGCTCGGCGTGCGCGTGACCGTGGTGATGCCGACCGGCGCGCCCGCGGTGAAAATCAACCGCTGTCGCGGGCTCGGCGCCGACGTCGTGCTGCATGGGGAAAACTTCGAGGCCGCGCAGACGCACGCTCAATTTCTCGCGGCGGAAAGTGGCGCGACCCTCGTGCATCCATTCGACGATCTCAACGTGATCGCAGGGCAAGGAACGATGGCGCTCGAAATCCTCGAGCAGGCGCCGGAGCTCGACACGCTCGTCGTGCCGGTGGGCGGCGGTGGATTGCTCGCGGGGGTGGCGACAGTGGTGAAGGCGCTGCGGCCCGATGTGCGCGTCGTGGCGGTGGAGCCGGCGCACGCCGCGGGCTTCGTCGCCGCGTATCTACACGGCGGTCCGGCCGCGGCGCTGCTGGCACCGACGCTGGCCGACGGACTGGCGGTGGCGCGCGTGGGCGCGGCGACGTTCACGATCGCGGCGCCGCTCGTGGATGACGTTGTCACGGTGAGCGAAGCCGAGATCGCGTGGGCGGTGGCATTGTTGGCGCGGCAGGCAGGCGCGGTGGTGGAGGGCGCGGGTGCGGCGGCGCTGGCGGCGGTGCTGGCCGGGAAAGTTGCCACGCGCGCGGCGGTGCTTGCCGTGACAGGGCGCAACATCGATGCGCGCGTGCACACCGAGATCGTGGCGCGAACGACGGTGGCGGGTGATGGGCTGGTCGCGGCCTAACGGGCACGTGGTCTACTTCACCTGCACAGTGGGAGCTGAAAACAAACGCCAGAGCGACAGCAGGTGCAGCGCGAGGAAGATGGGCGCTGCGAAAAAGGCCGCGTACATTACGTTGTGATACGGCCCGATCTCGGGCAGGAGCACGAACGCGATACCGGCTGCCACCACGACGATGTCGAGCAAGCCGAACAGGTTCGTGAGCCACAAGGCGCGCGCCCCGAAGTATCCTTTGCCCAGCATCCACGCGGTCCAGAGCGCCAGCACCGCGGCGGTGATGTGCGTGAGCGCGTCGGCAATCGCAAAAGCCGGCGGCATTGTTCCGCCCACGCCTTGGATCAGGAACGCCGTCCCGAAAAACGCGCGCATCCCCTGTGGCATGAGCAGCCATTCGTGTCCGCCGCGCTTGAAACTATCGCCGATGGGGGTGACGAAAAACAGCCCGGTTACGAGTGCGACACCCGCGAGCAAAAGGGCGAAGAAGGGGAGCCTGCCGATCTCGGCTGGAATGATCCGGTGTCCGCCAAACATCCAAATGAGCAACGCGAGCCAGACGATACCCACGCCGCCGACGAGGCCGACGGTGCGCCCGGACGCCCCGAGTTTGGCGAGGCACCAGAGGAGCAGAATCGCGAGCGTCAGATCGAGCGCGAGGATGAGGAGTGGGTTGATCAAATCGGTGGTTTGCATGGAAGGTGACGTGTCATCGGTCGCGGATCAGGCGGACGCTGTCGCCGTAGTCCCGACTGACGGGTTTGAAGCGGATGCGATTGTCCTCTGCGCGAAGGAAAAATTTCCAAGCCTCGCTCTCGCCGGCGGGCGTCGCGGTCCAGAAGCCCGTTTGCTTGCCCGTGCGGCGAAACGTCTGGTCTTCCGGTTCGCGGAAGCCGGCGAGCAACGCCTCGAATGCGGACGAGCCTCCGGCCTTCAGCGCCGCCGCGCCCGTGTCCCGGCCGAGAACCGCCGCGATGAGCGCCTCAACATCCTCCTTGGTCGGGAGCCGCCAGCCCGGCGCGCGGGCCGCGAGATCGAGCGCCATCGCGTAGGTGTAAAGCCGTCCGTAGGACGTGACCAGACCCTCGTCGCCGTTGGGTGCCCAACTTCCTGGCCAGGGCACTCCCAGATTTTCGACGCTCCACGCCCGGTCGGCGATTGGCACGGTCCTGTGCTCGATTACGAAATGGGTCATAGGTTTTGTGGTCGGGTGAAACGATAACACGCCTTCGCGTTGCGCTCTGTGACTCAGATCACATTCCAGAGATTTTCCCCGGCTTTCCGTTTTGCCATCCAAAGCCCGTGTCGGCAGAAAATGCCCTCAGCATGATCAGCCCTCAGGTAATCGCGGCCTACCCGTTTCTCGGCCAACTGTCGGCGGCCTCACGGCGTGTGGTGGAGACGCAGGGGAGGATGCGCGTGTTGCGGCACGGCACGGCGGTGATCCGCAAAGGAGACCGCGTTGGCGGCATGTATTTCGTCGTGGCGGGCCGTCTGCGCGTCTTCACGATTTCGCCCGCCGGGGAGGAGGCCTCGCTCTATGTCGTCAATCCGGGCGAGTCCTGCCTGCTCGCGACCAGCGCGCTGTTTGCGGACATGCTCTATCCCGCGTGGGTCGAGGTCGTGTCGAAGGAGCTGAAGGTTTTTTGTATTCCTTCCGCCGTATTTCGGGCGCTTTTCGAGGCGGAGCGCGCGGTGCGGGATTTCACGGTGAACATCCTCTCGCGCCGGGTTTTCGACCTGATGGTCTCGCTGGAGGAGACCGCGCTGTTTCCCCTGGAGGACCGCCTGAAAAATTTTCTCGTTCGCGCGGCGAACGAGCGCGGCGAAGTCGAACTCACGCACGAGAAGATCGCTGCCTCGCTCGGCACCTCCCGGGAAGTCGTTTCAAGAAAACTGAAACAATTCAGCAAGGCGGGGTTTATTCGGACCCGACGCGGCTGCATCGAGCTGCTGCGACCCGAGGCAATGAGTCCTGCGCGCTGATCGCACCGCACGGCGCCTGACAACCAAGCTGCCGCAGCGGAAAGGGTAGGGCGGTTATCCCTAACCGCCCTGCGTGCGCCTCGTCGAAGGAGGGGGTTAAGGATAACGCCCCTACCTTCCTACGGCTTCGCGCCGGCGGTGATCCACTGCTCGATCAGCGCGATCTCGGCGGGCTTCAGGGGCGGCTTGCCGTCGGTCGGCATGAAGTCGTCGTCATCGGCCGGGAGCGTGATGCGGCGGTGGAGTTCGCTTTTTTTCAGGTCGCCGGGCACGACCACGGTGCCGTTTTCCCCGCCTTTCATGAGCAAGGCGTAAGTGTCCATGCGCAGGTCGGCCTTGTGCTTGGAGGGCTTGTGGCAGGAGACGCAGTTTTTTTCCAGGATTGGGGCGATTTTTTCGGTGAAGAGCGTGGGCGGAATCGCGACGGCGGGAGTTTTGTTTTCCGGCACGGAGGCGAGCGGCACTCCGAGAAATGTTCGCAGGCTGGCGGGCATGTGCTTCGTCAGAAAATCTTCGCCATGGGTGATCGCGCTGCCTTGGTGACTGGTCCACGCCATGAGCCCGATCGACCCGAGCAACACCGGCAGATAGAGCACCCGCGCCAAAAATCCCTCGCGAGCGATATAGCTCCGGCGCAGCGCCACCAACAGGAGACACGCGGCGCTCAGCGCGATGCCGCCCCACAGATGGCGCGTCACCGTCTCGCCTTGATAACCGCCGCTCCACGCGAGCAGCCAGCCCGCGCCGGTCGCCGCCAGCGCCCCCAGCGTGGCGAGCCCGAGCACCAAGCCGGCGGTGGCGCGGAGATGCGCCCACGGGTGAAACAATCCCGCCACCTCGAGCAGCGGCAGGAGCAGCAGCAGCGTGATGGGCGCGTGAACGAGCAGCGGGTGGAAGCGCCCGAAAAATTGCGCTAGCGTCGCGCGCTCCTGCCCGTCGGGCGGCGCCACGAAAGGCAGGGCGACGAGCGCGCCGACGACGGCGAGCCCCAGCAGGAAGGAAGTGAGACTGCGCGGACGCGGTTCAGGCGAGGACATGGTTTAGGCGTAAACGAGCTTCGGGATTGAAACGCCCGCGCTTTGTTCGCGCAATCGGAGTTTCATGGGCCCAGACGGTTTATTCCTGCGGCGGTTGCTGGCTCTCGGCGCGTGGGGCGCGGCGATGGCGTTGCGCGCCCAGCCGGCCGGGCCCCCCTCGGGCGACCAGCCGATCCAACTCGGCGCGCTACGCGTGACGGACTCGACGTTGGACGGATTCGTCGATCCGACCGGCATGGATGCGCCCGAAGCCGAGCGCAGCGAACCGCCCTTTTCCAACGACCTCATCATGGCCGAGACCGTCGATGAAAACGCGCTCGACGACATCGGCAATGAACTCGCGGCCGTGAATCCCGCGCCGCCCGCCGACTCGGCTGCGGGCGTGAACCGCGTTAACCTGAAAGGCTTCCCCACGCCGCGCCAGCGCAACGGCTTTTCCCAAGTCGGCGTGCCCGAGATTCTCAACACCATCGGCTCGGAATCCATCCAGGGCCCGCTCACGCCCGTCGTCGGCCGCGCCGCGCCCGGCGGCATCCAGAATTTTCTGATTAACCGTCCGCGCGGGAAAAAACTCACGCGCTTCGATCTCGGCGTGACGAGCCACGCCCAGCAAACGGCCACCGCCGAGACCACCGGCGTGCTCGTGGAGAAACGTTCCTGGCATCGCTTCGCCGCCGCGTGGGACCAGCGCAGCGGGCCGGAGCCGTTTTCCTACAACCGCCACCGTTCGGTCGATGGCGCCGTCGTCTGGAAATTCAGCCGCGCATGGAGCGCAATGGTACAGCTGGACTACGACGAGCGCGCCGCCAACACCGCACCCGGCGTGCCCGAGTATCGCGCGAGTGCCGTCGGAAAAATCCTCGAACCCTACCGGCCGCTCGCCTCCTTCAATGTCTACGGGCCCAACGCCGGCTTCCGCAAGCGCACCGCCAGCGGCAGCCTCCAGCTCGAAGGCCAGCTCGGCCGGCGCGTGAGCGTGCGCGCGAGTTTGCAAGGGCTCACGCGCGCGTTCGACGAGGACCGGTGGACCACCGGCCAGTTTTTGCTCGATCCGAAAAAATTTGGCGGCACGCGCGAGCCGCAGCACACCGAGCAACCGTTCACCGCGGTCACCGGCCAGCTCGACGTGACGACCCGCTTCGCCTTCGCGCACGCGGAACACAAGCTGACCGTCTCCCTCGAATCGACCCGCACAAACTACGAACGCGTGCAGCGCGCACTGGAGAAAGCCGACCGCGATGCGCTCCCGCTCGATGTGCGCGTCTTCGACCCCGCGGCGCCGAATTATTTTCGCCCCGATTATTCGCGCGACCGCTACTCGCGCTTCATCACGAATCGCGAGGAGGTGAACGATTACACGGGCATTTTCGTGAGCGAGCGCACCGCGCTGCTGCAAGGCCGGCTCGTCCTGACGGCGGGCGCGCGAAAAGATTTCGTCACCATCGACGTCACGGACCGCCGGCCCGGCGCGGTGCGTCCGCACGTGCTCGATCACGTGGACGAATTTTCCCATCACCTCGGCGCGAACTTTATCCTGGTGAAAAGCCGCGTGCTCCTCTTCGCCAACACCAGCACGGCCTTCGAGCCCTCGTCGCGCGTCGATGCGCGCACCGGCCGCGTGCAAGGCAACGAAACCACGCTCGGCTACGAAGCCGGCGGCAAAGCGCTCTTCCTCGACCGCCGCCTCGCGGTGATCGGGATGGGCTTCACTTATTTTAACCAAAACATCTCGCGCCGGAATCCGCTTTATGACGACCCCATCGCCGATGCCAACCAGACCCAGCCGCAGCTCGTCGCTGCCGGCGAGGAACGCTTCACGGGTGGCGCCCTCGAGGCAAAGTTCAAAGTTTCCAACGCGTGGACCGTTTCCGGCAAGGCAACCTACAACCACGCCATCACCACCAAATCGCCCGACCTCCCCGAGGAGATCGGCCGTCCGCTCACGCGTTTCCCGCACCTCACCTGGGGACTCAACGCGCGCTACGCGTGGCTGCGCGACGGCAAACCGTCGGGCTTCGCCATCGGCGCCGGCGCAACGTTCGTGAGCGGCACCACGGCGAACTACGAGAACACGACGCATGCCCATCTCGCCTATCCCGGCTACGTGTTGTGCAACGTGAACGCCACCTACCGGTGGAAACTCGGCCGCTTCGAGCACACCCTCGGTGCGAGCGTGCGCAACGCCCTCGACCGCGACCTCCTCGCGCAACTCGCCCGCCCCGCCGCCGGTCGCGAGTTTGCCGCGAGCTACGGGTTGGGATGGTGAATTCGGCGCCGAATTTCTCCGCCTACGTGAAAAAATATCTCACCACGTGAAAAAACACCGGGGCCGAAAAACAGAGCGAGTCCATCCGGTCCATCACGCCGCCGTGGCCCTCGATCAGCGCGCCAAAATCCTTGAGGCCGCAGTCGCGCTTGATGGCCGACATCACCAGCCCGCCACCGAAACCCGCGAGCGTCAGGGCCAGCGAAATTGCTCCTGACTGCCAGGGGGAGAACGGTGTCGCCCACCATAACCCCGCACCGAGCGCGCTCGCCGAAAGCACGCCGCCGATGAAGCCTGCCCACGTTTTGCTCGGGCTGACCAACGGCGCGATTTTATGCCGTCCCAGCGTCTTGCCCCAGACGTATTGCAGCACGTCGCTCATCTGCACCACGACGACGAGATAGACGATGAGCTTGGCATTTTTCCCCTCGTAGCCCGCGATGGGCAGACTCATCAGCGCGGGCACGTAGCTCAGGCTATAAACGCACGCCATCAGCGCCCACTGCACCTTCGCGGTGCGCTCGAGAAAATGCTCGCAGTCGCCTGCCAGCACCGCCCGCACCGGGAGAAACAAAAAGGCATAGACGGGGATGAAGATCGCCGACATCCCATACCAACCCGTGCCGACGAAATAATACTGCGCCGGCGTGATGACGAAAAACGCCCAGAACAGAGCTCGGTGATCACCGCGCCGCGTCGGCGTGAGCGTGACGAATTCCCGCAGCGCGAGAAACGACAACAACCCAAACAACACGACGACGCCCATCCGCCCGCCCGCCAGCGCAGTC
Source organism: Opitutia bacterium (assembly GCA_025360615.1). Taxonomy (GTDB): domain Bacteria; phylum Verrucomicrobiota; class Verrucomicrobiia; order Opitutales; family Opitutaceae; genus Tous-C4FEB. The sequence continues at coordinate 1,693 of JANYBX010000044.1, read as the reverse complement.
GCAAACACCAGCGCCATCACCCACCACGCGCGGGTGCGCGCATTGAGATTGGCCACGGTGGCGCGGCCGGCCTCCGATTTGACCCGCATCGCCAGAATCGCGCCGACGACTGACGCGAAGACGAGCACCCCGCCCACGCCCGCGCCCAACCACATCAAGTCCTGGTCCAAGTTCATCCGGTGATTCCTCCCAGCTGGCATACGGCCGCCCGCGCCCGCGCGAGAAATTCATCCTTGGCCTCACCTTCGGCGAGCGTGAGCGGCGTGCCGATGGTCACGCTGCCCAGCATCGGCACGGGCAGAATCTCCCCTTTGGGCAACACGCGGTTCACGTTGTCGATCCAGACAGGCACAAATTCCACCTCCGGGCGCTTGCTCGCGAGGTGAAAAATGCCGCTCTTAAAAACGCCTGGCTCTCCGTTTGCCATGCGCCCTCCCTCCGGAAAAATAATGAGCGAGCTGCCCGCGTCGAGCGCCGCCAACATCGGCGTGAGCGGATTGTTTTTTACCGTAATGTTTTTCCGCTCGATGAGGACCGCGTTGAACACGTGCCGCGCCAGATACGGCCGCGTCACCCCCTTCGTCCAATAGTCCTGCGCCGCGACCGGGCGGGTGCTCGCCCGCAACATCCCCGGCAGCGCCGCCCAAATGACCACGGCATCCAGGTTGCTGGTATGGTTGGCGAAATAGATGCGCTGCCGCGCGCTCGGCTCCGCCCCCGCCCAACGCGCCCGCACTCCGGTTAAGATGCGCACGAAACCGATCACCAAAAATTTAATCACGCGGCCTTCCCTTCCAGTGCGCGCACAATCCATAGGGTCCGACGCCCGACCGTGATGGCTGCTCCCGCGACGATCACCACCAGCCCGGCCATCATCACATGCGCTTGGTAGCCAAAAAATCCGGCCCCGGCCGCCCCGAGTGTGGCCGCCGTCACCACGGCCATCCGATGCTGCTTTGCCATCGGCCCGAGGAAACATTGTCCGGCCCCCGCGGCCGCCCCCATCGCGCGCACATACGCCGTCAGCAGCGCCAGCGCCGTCGCCGCCCAGCCCATCGTCAAACCGCCCCAAAGCGAACTCGCCGCCCAGCCGCAGCCGATCAGCACAAAGGCATCGGCGAAACGGTCCGGCAGCTCGTTGAAAACCTCGCCCGACTTCGTCTTGAATCCGCCCTCGATGGCCACCATCCCGTCGAACAGATTGCACAGCAACCGGAGTTGCACGCCGAGTGCCGCCGCCACGAAAAACCCCGCCGCTCCCCTCGCTCCGACCCGCGTGGTCAGGATCAGTGCGCCTCCCGCCATTGCCGCAAAGACCGCGCTCAACACGGAGATTTGATTCGGCTTGAGCCCGAGCCCGACCAACGCCGCCGCCGTCGAGGCCGCCCATTTTGTGTCGCGGGCTTTGATCGGACGACGAGCAGTGGCTGCTGGATTCATGCGGGATGCATGCGCGACCTTTTCATCCCCGACGCAATCGGCAAATCTAAACCCACTCGGGGAAACGTCTTTCGGTGTGCAAGGGTCAAATCCCGGATCGAACGGGTGCCGGCTAGTACCATGTAACAGTAAATGTTTCGTATTGTGACGCGGAGCATTCCGGAGTCTGCTCCGGCATGGCCAACCGATACAAAGTCACCCTCACTCGGAGCGAACGCGATCAACTCACGGAGCAGACTCGCAGCGGCAATTC